>NZ_LGSS01000010.1 GCF_001190785.1 Gottschalkia purinilytica
AGTAGCTGTGTAGTTTTGAAGGTACAAACCTTTAAAAAGAATATATTAAGTTAAAAGAAATCCAGTAACGATGGCGGAGGGGAAACACCTGTACCCATACCGAACACAGAAGTTAAGCCCTCCAGCGCTGATGGTACTTAGGCGGAAGCGCCTTGGGAGAGTAGGACGTTGCTGGGTTATTTTTATTTTTTGTAAGTATTTATAATATTGTATTAAAAAAAAGTATATATTATAATTTAATCAAATAATAAATTTAGTTCATTAAAGATAGTATAATAAAGTAACTACTTTAATATATTAAATGTAGGTGACAGATATATTAATATTCGGTTTTATTTATTAATTATTATATACAGATTACTTCTTTTTTTAGTACTATTTAATAATATATTTATTAAAATTTAATATACTATTTACTAAATTGTCATTAGATTGTTATACATATAGATATAATATATAGTTATGATTTAATATAATCGTTTATTAATAGATGCAAATTGTACATATTTTCGTTTAAAGTAAAACTATAAAAATATTTTTGATTATCTTATTATTTTATGTTTGTTACTTAAAACAGGGGGTATATTTTATGAAGATAAAAGACCTATTTGATGAAGGACTTACTTTTGATGAGTTCATAAAAACAGACACGGGTTCATATAGAGAAAAGACTTTAGAAATATTAGATAAGATTACTTTTGAAGAGGAATATATAAATAAGATAAAAAGTATAAAGCATAAAGTTAATATTTTGGTATGTGCCGAAATGTGGTGTCCTGATTGTATGATAAACTTACCTGTTATACAAAAAATGAAACAATATAATAATAATATAGAAATATCAATAATAGAGAAGGAAGGAAATGAAGAATTTTTTAAAGAATTTTGTCCTAGCGAGAAAATAAAAATTCCTACTTTTATTATCTATGATGAAAACTTCAAAGAGTTAGGAACTTTCATAGAACATCCTAAAGCTTTAAAAGAAATAGTAGCTAAGGGAAATGAGCCTAACATAATAGTATGTATGAGAAAGTATAACAAAGGTGAATACGCACAAGAAACTTTAAAAGACATACTAGAAGTTATATAGAAGCTAAAAAGCTTCTATTTTTTATTTATCATAGCTATAAAAGAAAAATCAAATTGACCTAAAATATAGTTTCTATAGAATAAACGGCTTAAATGTTTTTAAGAATAAATATTTAAATGTAATAAAAATTTTATCTGAATAAAAATTAGTTTTATAGTAAATCTAATATAAAGTTAAATTATGATAAGAAAAAACTTATAATATAAACTCTAATAATGATATATTAAAAATTTAGGCTAAATCCATTTTGACACTAAAATATCTTGGTGATACAATATATTGTATCGCTACTTGAATAGTACACTAAATATAGTTGTTGGAGGTATACATTAATGAAGTTAAGTAATAATGCTATTACTGTTTTAGAAAAAAGATATCTTACTAAAGATTTAGAGGGAAGATTGGTAGAAACACCAGAAGAATTATTCAAGCGTGTTGCGAAGCATATTGCAAAGGCTGATTCTATATATAATTCAAATGCTGATATAGAAAAACTGGAAGAAGAATTCTATAATATGATGACTAACTTAGAGTTTATGCCTAACTCTCCTACTCTTATGAATGCAGGGAAGGAGTTAGGACAATTATCAGCTTGTTTTGTTCTTCCTGTAGAAGACTCTATGGAAGGTATATTTGATGCTATTAAGAATGCTGCATTAATACATAAAAGTGGTGGAGGAACTGGATTTAGCTTTTCAAGATTAAGACAAAGAGGATCTACAGTAAGATCTACAGGTGGAGTAGCATCTGGTCCTATAAGTTTCATGAAAGTTTTTAATGCTGCAACTGAAGCAGTTAAGCAAGGTGGAACACGTAGAGGGGCCAATATGGGAATTCTAAGAATAGATCATCCTGATATAGAAGAGTTTATAGGATGTAAAAGTGATACCAGTGAAATTACAAACTTTAATATAAGCATAGGATTAACAGAAGAATTTATGAAAGCTGTAGAAAATAATGAGACATATAAATTAATTGATCCTCATACAAAAGCAATTGCTGGAGAATTAAATGCAAAAAAAGTATTTAATCATATTGTGGACATGGCATGGAATAATGGAGAGCCAGGAATAATATTCTTAGATAGAATAAATAAAGCTAATCCAACTCCTAATATTGGTGAAATAGAAAGTACAAACCCATGTGGAGAGCAACCATTATTACCGTATGAATCATGTAACTTAGGTTCGATAAATTTAGGAAAAATGATAAAAGAGACTAAAGATGGATATGAAATTGACTATAATAAGCTTGGTGAAACAGTTAAGAAAGCTGTTCATTTCTTAGATAATGTTATAGATATGAATAAGTATCCTCTAGATAAAATAGATGAAATGACTAAGCTTACAAGAAAAATAGGACTAGGAGTAATGGGATTTGCAGATGTTCTATTTATGCTAAAAATACCGTATAACTCAGAAGAAGGCGTTGAATTAGCTAGAAATATAATGAAATTTATTGATGATAAATCAAAAGAAGCTTCTATAGAATTAGCTAAAGTAAGGGGAGTATTTCCAGCATATGATGGCAGTATATTTAAGAAAAAAGGATTGAATCTTAGAAATTCAACAACTACTACAATAGCTCCTACAGGGACTATAAGTATAATAGCTGGAGCAAGTAGTGGAGTAGAGCCACTGTTTGCAATTTCTTTTGTTAGAAATGTAATGGATAATGATAAGTTACTAGAAGTTCATCCATTATTTGAAAAAGTAGCTAAAGAAAGAGGATTTTACTCAAAAGAATTAATGGAAAGAATAGCAGAAGAAGGTACTTTAGCACATATAGAGGAAATACCAGAAGATATCAAAAAAGTATTTGTTACTGCTCATGATATCTCACCAGAATGGCACATAAAAATGCAAGCTGCATTCCAAGAATATGTAGATAATGCTGTTTCTAAAACTGTTAATTTTGCAAATGAAGCTACTAAAAAAGATGTTGAAGAGGTATATGTATTAGCTTATAAACTTGGATGTAAAGGAGTAACTATATATAGAGATGGAAGTAGAGAAAATCAAGTATTAAGTACAGTAAAGAAAGAAGAACACAAAGATGAAGAATTAATAAAAGAAATTAGTAATCAAGATATATCACCTAGATTAAGACCTGATATTACACAAGGAATTACTGAAAAAGTGAAAATAGGTTGCGGTAACCTATATATAACAGTAAACTATGATGAAAATGGAATATGTGAAGTATTTACGAATTTAGGAAGAGCTGGAGGATGTCCAAGTCAAAGTGAAGCTACAAGTAGAATTATTTCTATAGCTTTAAGATCTGGAATGGATCCAAAAGAAATCATAGGGCAACTAAAAGGAATAAGATGTCACTCTACATTACGTCAAAGAGGTACTAATAAAGATATAAAAGTATTATCTTGTCCTGATGCTATAGGGAAAGCATTAGAAAGAGTATTAAATACCTATGTAGATGTAGATGAGTCAACTGTTGATGATATAGTGAGAGAACTGGAAGAAGAGATAAATCAAATACAAAAGCCAAACTGTAGTATTGAAGAATACAATACAGCAGAAGAATTATCAGCAGTTACAAGTACCCAAGAAGTGGAGCAGAAAGCTAAAAAATCTACAGGTTTTGTATGCCCTGAATGTAATCATAAGATAAATCATGAAGGTGGATGTGTAATTTGTCCTAACTGTGGATTTTCTAAATGTGGTTAAAATATAGAGAATATATAGAATAAAATCTATTAAAAGTAATTATTAATATAACTTAAAGATAGATAAATAAATTTTAAACTGGATATTTTACAAAACTTCTTGATTAGAAAATCAAGAAGTTTTTTTATGAAAAAATCATCATATGATTGACTTAATATTTTTTGATATAAGTTAATTATTAAAGGATATTTATACTTTATAGAGGATAAGGGTAGAAAGGGAAAATTTATAGAACTTATATTGCTAACTTTATTTAGTTAGACTAATTTGACATAAAATTAAAAATATTACTTTTATTATACAACTATAACATCTATATAAATTAGAAATTTGATATAATAAAATATATTAATATATAATTAAGACGTAATATTTAACTATAGCGATATAAACTAATCTAAGAATAGAAAAAAACTAATATTCAAGAAAAACGGGGTTTAATCTAGGAATTTAGATAAAATTGATAATTATATTGTAAATATAACGGTTAGGTTTATGGTATAATTAGTTAAAAAATACGTTATAATTCAGGAGTGTGATAAATTTTGGAACCAGATAACGTCTGGCAGTTTGTAGCTTTATTTATTCTTTTATCATTATCAGCTTTTTTCTCTGCATCAGAAACAGCTCTTATGTCATTAAGTAAAATTAGAATAAGACATATGGTAGATGAGAATATAAATGGTGCGACTTTGATTAACAAGCTAATTGAAAGTCCTAGTAAATTGCTAGGAGCTATATTAATAGGAAATAATGTAGTTAATATTGGAGCATCTGCTTTAGCCACTTCATTGGCAATAGATTACTTTGAAACTAATGGTGTTGGTATTGCAACAGGTATAATGACTATACTTGTATTAATATTCGGTGAAATAACGCCAAAATCACTAGCAGCACAAAACTCTGAAAAAGTTTCTCTAAAGGTTGTAAAGCCAGTGTATATTATAACTACCATATTAAAGCCTATTATTTCAGTTCTAATATATATTACGAACTTTATAGTTAAAATTTTAGGTGGAAATCCTGAAAAGCAACAACCATTTATTACGGAAGAAGAACTAAAAACTATTGTAAATGTTAGTCACGAAGAAGGAGTTCTAAAAGTTGAGGAAAAACAGATGATATATAATGTTTTTGAATTTGGAGATTCACAAGCTAAAGACATAATGACCCTTAGAACCGATATGGCTACGCTTAGCATAGATGCTACTTACGATGAAGTAATAAAGATATTTAAAGAAGAACAGTTTTCAAGAATACCTATATATGAAGAAACTTACGATAACATTGTGGGCGTTTTGTATATAAAAGATTTAATTTTCTTTGAAAATGACAAAGAAAATTTTAATATAAAAACTTATATGAGAGAACCTTACTTCACATATGAATTTAAGTATACATCAGAGCTTTTTGCAGAAATGCGAGCAGAAAGAATTCCTATGGCTATTGTATTAGATGAATATGGTGGAACATCTGGAATTATTACATTAGAAGATTTAGTGGAAGAGATAGTCGGAGATATTAGAGATGAATATGATGAAGAAGACGATGAAATAGAAGTTATCAAAGAAGATGAATATATCGTTGATGGAAGCGTAAAGATAGATACTGTTAATGAAATGATAGGAGTTAATATAGAATCAGAAGACTTTGATTCTATAGGTGGATTTGTTATAGGAATACTAGGGAGATTTCCTAAATCAGGAGAAACTGTTGAACACGATAATATAAAATTCATAATAGAAAATATAGATAAAAATAGAATAGAGAAGCTTAGAATAATGACTTAATAGGCTTTTATTAAAGCTTAAAATAAAGAATAAAGCATAGAAGATATTTATTTTAAAAATAACATAAGTATCTTTCTATGCTTTTATTATTGTATATAAATATCATAAAAAAATATAGTTAAGCGTTTTATTTAAATAGATAGGTTAGATGTTCAAAATAAAAAATATATGAAGCTTAGTATATACTGTACATAACTTTACATAAGAATAAAGTTATGCACAGTTATTTTTTATTTTGAAAAGATAACTGTGCATAATTGCATAATTTAAGAAAGAAAGTTTCAATTATAGGTATTCCTCAATTAAAGCTTTGAAATTTTTCTCAAATTGTTGATCTGCTAGAGGATTTCTTTTTTTAAACTTTGAATATTGTTTATGTTTTCTGCGAAGTTCTTGATTAAAGTGACGACGAGCTAATAATCCATCTATATTACGCGAAGATATTATAAATCCATTTTGATTTATACATAAAGCACCTTTAGAAAGAGCCATTGCTGCAAGGCCATAATCTTGTGTAACAATAATATCATTTTTCTCAGATTTATTTACAATGTAAAAATCAGCACTGTCTCTAGATTTATCAACTGTTATTATGGTAGCATATGGATCATCTATATTATGTGAATAATTCTTAACTAACATAATATCCAAGTTATATTCTTGTGCTATTCTAACGGCTAGTTTAACAACAGGGCAACCATCTGCATCTACAAGTATTTTCATATTATCACCTCTTATTATTGTAACACATATTTAGTTATATATTATTCTAGACAAATACCACTATAATTAGTATCTTAAAATATAAAAAATAAAGAATCTTAAGATTTAAAAAGAAACACTATGATAAGGCAAGTTAAACGAGATATTTAGATACTATCCTAATATCTTATTAGCTTTCTTAAGAAACTTTTAAGAATTTTAATAGATCGTTTGTAAATAATTGCTATTAAAATAAAACTGTGATTGCGGTAAAAAAGATAACAAAATGCTATAATGTTAAGTGGAAAGAGGTGGTATGAATGTCTAAATATAATGTACTAGTTGTAGATGATGAAGATGAAATAAGAGATGCTATAGAGATATATTTAAAAAGTGATGATATAAAAGTTCTTAAAGCCAAAGATGGTATAGATGCTTTGATGATTTTAGGAGAAAATGATGTGCATCTTATAATAATGGATATAATGATGCCAAGAATGGATGGAATTAAAGCTACTTTCAAAATTAGAGAAAATAAAAACATTCCTATAATAATGCTTTCAGCAAAATCAGAAGATACAGATAAAATACTGGGACTTAATGTAGGGGCAGATGATTATATTACGAAGCCTTTCAATCCATTAGAACTTACAGCAAGGGTTAAGTCACAGTTGAGGAGATACATGAACTTTGGAAACTATAAAGAAAGCCCTGATAAGATAAATGTACGAGGACTTATATTAGATAAAAGTACAAAGACCATTACAGTAGATGGAGAAGAAGTAAGACTTACTCCCACCGAATATAAGATACTTGAACTTTTAATGAAAAATAAAGGTAGAGTATTTTCTATTGAACAAATATATGAGAACGTATGGAATGAACCTTGCTATAACGCAGAGAATACTGTTGCAGTTCATATAAGAAGAATAAGAGAAAAAATAGAGATAAATCCTAAAGAACCGAAATATCTAAAGGTGGTGTGGGGGATTGGATATAAGATCGAAAAATAAATATATATATTTATTTGCTTTTATTGTAGCTATATATATATTAGCACTTGCTTTATTGACAGCGTGGGATTTTAACAAGTACAAATATTATTTTAGTGACGATTTTCATGAAAATAGCCAAATTATAAGTAATAGTTTATATGAATATAAAGAAAATTTAATGAAATTACTTATAACTTTTAATGATTATGAAAATAAAATTCCTGATAGTAAAGTAAATGATATAGAAATTAATAATATTAAAAATAAACATGAACAAACGTTACTAGACCAAATGGCAGCCATAAAGAATCAATACGATGAGCGAATTGATTCTGAATATGAATTTGGGAATATAAGTTTAAGTATAGAAATATATGATGAAATGATAAAAAAGCTTAAAGAATTCAAATCTCAAAATACTAAAAGCATGGAAGACTTCAAACATGAGGCTATAATTAATAAAGATGATAAATACAAAAAAACAATAAAATATATAGATAATAGAGCAAATATTAAATATTATTTTGTAGATAACACAAGTAAAAAGACATATACAAACATTGAAAATATAACAGACGTTAATGAGTATATAAAAAAGTTTGCTTTATATAGCGAAAAAATTTCACATAAAGATATTATTAATAAATATAACTATAGTGGTGAATTTATCAATAAACATGAACTAGAAGGATATATTATTATTCCTAAGAAAGCAAATGGATATAGTCAAATACATGAAGATATAAAATATATGAAAAATGTAAAAGAGAGATTGGGTAAAGAGAGAATAATTTTCATCGTATCATCAATTATCGGACTTACTATAATAGGAGTAATAATAAAAAATAAAGGGTTAAAGTTTCCGAAATTTATTAGGAACGTTAGTAATATATGTAGCAAATTTCCGATAGAGTTAAGAGTAGCTTTATTATTTATATATACACTTATTACTATTGTTTATATTGATGCAGTGAAGTTTTTCTATTTTCCTTTAGGAGTAGGACATATAATAACTCTTACTTTTATAGCTATTTATGTAACATATATTATAATTAACATAAGTGGAGCTTTAAAATTATTTAAGAATAAAAATGAACTTAGACTTCAATTGAAAAAAGGTTTAATCTATAGAGGTGTCATCTATATTAAAGAAGGTATTATTAATATTAAAGACAGCGTACAAATTCAAAGTCCGTTTTTTAGATTATGTATAATTATTGCATTTAATGCATCAGTGTTTATGTTTATGTCTATATTAATTTTTTATTTTGTAAATAAAAGTACAAAACTTACTCTATTTTTGCTTTTGATTGTTGTAGCCTATTTTCCTTTAACATTAAGTTATATATTAAAAAAGATAGGTAGCATAAATAAAATAATACAAGGAGTAGAGGAAATATCATATGGTAACTTAAACTATGAAGTAAAGGTGAGAGACAAAGGAAGACTATCAAATGTAGCTTATAATTTAAATAATATGAGAGACGGATTTAAAAAATCCTTAGAAGAACAGATAAAAAGTGAAAGATTAAAAACAGAACTTATAACTAATGTATCGCATGACTTAAAAACTCCTCTAACTTCTATAATAAACTATATAGATTTATTAAAAAATAATAATCTATCTAAAGATGAATTAGAAGGATATATTGGAGTATTGGATAGAAAATCTCAAAGACTTAAGATTCTTATAGATGACCTTTTTGAAGCAGCAAAGTTATCTAGTGGGGAAGTAAAACTAGATATTCAGAAGGTAGATGTAGTTGCTTTACTAAATCAAGCTATGGGAGAGTTAAATGAGAAAATTAAAAAATCTCATTTGACATTTAGAGTTAATACTTCAAAGCAAAATATGTATGCAAATCTTGACGGTAAAAAGACATGGAGAGTATTTGAAAATTTACTATGTAATATCTTAAAATATTCGCAACCTAATACTAGAGTGTTTATAGATATAATTGAAGAAAATAAAAAAGTTATAATTATTATGAAAAATACGTCAGCATATGAACTAGATTTTAATGTAGAAGAAATCTTTGAAAGATTTAAAAGAGGAGACAAGTCTAGAACTACAGAAGGATCAGGTCTTGGACTTGCAATTGCAAAGAGTATTGTTGAGCTTCAGGGAGGAAAACTTGATATTAAGATAGATGGTGATCTTTTCAAAGTTATTATTGAATTTTATAATGATTAATATTAGCTATTCTAAAATTGTACATTATGGGTTAATAATAATTGATATTCATATTCTAATTATCTAAATTTTTTATAATGCGAATAATATATTAGATTTAGATATTAAATGCTTTTAAAAGCATTATTTATATAGTTTATGTATAAAAGTGTTTTAAACTTAGAAGATAAGACTAGAATTAATGATGTATAGAAGATTAAAATTGAACAAAAAACTAATTACTATTATAATATAGATTAGAGATATATAATGATGTATTTGATTAAAATAATACGGTACGGATAGAAAGTTAAATAAACCTTAATATTAATAAACTAAATGAGATACAAATAAGAGTCAGATTGAGCCTGACTCTTTTATCATATAAAAATATAAAGGAAATCATAGCAAGTTCAATATTATTTTGATACATAAATATGTTTAAGAAAGGGGGATATATTATGAATATAAATAAGGCATTGAAAACATATTTTGGATATGATGAATTTAGAAAAGGTCAATCAAATCTTATTAATGGAATCCTTACTGGTCATGATGTATTAGGAATTATGCCTACAGGAGGAGGAAAATCACTTTGTTATCAATTACCTGCTGTTATATTAGATGGAATTACAGTAGTTATTTCACCTTTAATATCTCTAATGAAGGATCAAGTCGATTCATTAAATGAAATTGGTATTTCTGCTACTTACATTAATAGCACTCTTGAAAATAGTGAGTTAATATATAGATTAAAAGAAATAAGAGAAAATAAATATAAAATTATCTATGTTGCACCAGAACGATTAAATACTAGTATGTTTTTAGAATTAGTAAAGGACATAAAAGTTTCTCTAGTTGCTGTAGATGAAGCACATTGTATAAGTCAATGGGGACACGATTTTAGACCAAGTTATCTTGAAATACCTAAATTTATTAATTCATTGAACATAAGACCTATAGTAGCTACTTTTACTGCAACTGCAACAAAAGAAGTAATTGAAGAAATAAAATATCTAATACAACTTAAAAATCCTGTAGAGACCATAACAGGATTTGATAGACCTAACTTATTCTACAGTGTAGTAAAACCTAGTGATAAGTTTAAGTATGTAGTTGATTACTTAGGTAACAATTTTAAAGATTGTTCAGGAATAATATATTGTTCTACAAGAAAAATAGTTGAATCCTTAGTAACAAAATTAGAGGCTAAAGGATTTTCTGTTGTTGGATATCATGGAGGAATGGATTCGGAACTAAGAAATGAGAACCAAGAAGACTTTATTTTTAATAGAAAAAAAATTATAGTAGCAACAAATGCATTTGGAATGGGAATAGACAAGCCTGATGTAAGATTTGTGATTCACTATAATATGCCTAAAAATATGGAGGCTTATTATCAAGAGGCTGGAAGAGCAGGACGAGATGGTGAGAAAAGTGAATGCATTTTAATGTACTCTCCATCAGATATTGTAAAGCAAAAGTATATTATTGAAAATGATACTTTAGATACTGAAAGACAAAAAGGATTGTATAAGAATCTTCAGTATTTAATAGATTTCTGTCATACAAATGATTGTTTAAGAAATCAAATATTAACTTACTTTGGGGAAGAAATAAAAACGAATAAGTGTGATAGTTGTGGAAACTGTTTAGATGAATCTGAAATGATTGACATAACTATTGAAGCTCAAAAAATACTGTCTTGTGTCTATAGAGCAAATGAAAGATACGGAACAAAAGTTATTATACAAACTTTAAGAGGATCTAGGAGTAAGAATATATTAATGTACGGATTAGATAATGTGTCTACTTATGGGATTATGAAAGATTATGGAGAAGCTGCAATAAGAGAAATAATGATGACCCTTGTTTCAAAAGGTTACTTATATATGACGGCGGATAAGTTTCCTGTTATTAAACTGACAGAAAAATCTCGTGAAGTCTTAAAAGGAGAAGTTAAACTTTATCATAAGAAAGATTTAGTAGATAAAAAACAAGATGAAAAAGGTAAATTAGAAATTCATAACTTTGAATTTGATAAGGATTTATTTAATAAATTAAAAGATATAAGACATCAGATAGCAGTAGAAAAGAATGTACCACCATTTGTAATCTTTCATGATGTAACACTAAAGGAAATGTCAGCATATTTACCACAATCTAAAGATGAGTTTTTAACAATAAAGGGCGTAGGATTAAGAAAATATGAAAGTTATGGAGATAACTTCATCAATGTAATTAAAGAATATTGTAAAGAGAAAGATATAAATATTGATGAAATAAGAGCTAGATTACAAGAAGATTTTGATCAAAGAGAATATGGTAATCAAAAACAAAGTAATAGTGATAATCTTAATAAATATGAGGAAACATACAATTGTTACTTAGAAGGTGTTTCCCTATATGAAATATCACAAAAAAGAGGATTTACAGAAGATACTATTATAAAGCATCTAATAAAATGTCAAGAAGATGATAAGCATGTTGATTGGTCAAAGTTTATTGATGACTCAGAAAAAGAAAACAAAATATTAACTGCTGCAAATGAGGCAGGAATAGATAGGCTTAGACCTATTAAGGATCTTTTACCAGAAGATATTAGCTATAGCGATATTAAGATAGTATTACTTAAACACGAGTTAATATAAACTTGTATTATAGAATTGCTTGATTTAATATAATAGATACAATGATTTTAAATTTACTTTTTTACAAAATATATTAGTTTTTCTATTAAAAATAGATTTAAACTTATAAAAGATAGGTATATATGATAATGTTGTATACTTTTATAGTAAATTTGAAATTTAAAATAATTGAAATGTAAAACAAGTTATTAGAAAGGATGATAACATGGCTGAGACTTTTGAAGCTATACTAAAAAGACGTACTATAAGAAAATATAAAAAAGATGAGGTTCCAACTGAAAAAATAAAGAAAACATTAGAGGCTGCAAATTGGGCACCTTCAAATGGAAATAGTCAACCATGGGAATTTATAGTTACAAAAGGAGAATATGTTGATAAGGTATGTAACATATTTTATAATTGGGCAAAAGATTATATACCAAATGCTCCATATATTCCAACTGAAAAGAAAGCAGGAATGCTTGAATATGCTAAAGACTTTGGAGGTGCTCCAAATCATATAATAGTAACTTATGAAGTTTATGATGATGAGATAAAAACAGAAGAATCTTTAATGGCTGCAAGTGCTGCTATTCAAAATTTAACTTTATCAGCTTATGAGGAAGGACTAGGAACAGTTTGGATTGCAGGACATGTTGCACATGAAGAAGAAACAAGAAAAACTTTAAATATACCTGAAAATAGAAAAATAGCTGGAATTATTCCAATAGGTTATCCAGACATGGACCCACCAGCACCACCAAGAGTAGATCCAGAATTAAAAGAGAAAGTTAAATGGTTGGGATATTAATTATATATAAAAATAAGAGACTAATTTATTAGTCTCTTATTTTTATCATAAACCGAAATAAAGGTAGGTCTACGAAAATGATGGGTAAAAAAACAATCGATGTAAGAATATTTGAGCTAATCTGTGAATAAGGATTTAATGGCAAAATTGGGATAGTAAAAAATATGTTAGAACTAAAAAGAAAGCACTTAATACAAAAGCTATAGTCAGGTTTGAAACTTTACCAGGAAAATATCTTTTTTAAGTTTTTAAACTAAGTAGCCTAAAGAGGAAATTTTACATTTATCTTAAACAGATTTCGTATAGTACTATTTTAGACAATAATAGTAACATTTTAATTATAGATAAATAGAAGCTTCTAATCTTTTAAGTAGAAGTTTTTTACTTTTATAAAAAATTATATTGAGATATTAAATCTATATTTTAGATGTTAAAAGGTTAAATAAATAAATTTAATATTATAATTAAATTTAATGACTATTCATGTCAATTAGCATCATTGAATAAAAAAATGAGTTTGATATAATGAAATTGTAACAAAAATATTGTAAAGGAGGTTTAAATTATGTATGGTTATATGGGTAAGGTTTTGCGTGTAAATCTGACAAAAGGTACGTGTTTATATGAAGATTTAAACATGGAAAATGCAAAAAACTTTATTGGAGCCAGAGGTCTTGGTGTAAAAACTTATATTGATGAAGTTGATCCGAATGTGGAAGCCATAAGCGAAGAAAATAAAATTATATTAGCTACAGGCCCAGTTACAGGCACTATGGCTCCAACAGGTGGACGTTACATGGTAATTTCAAAAGCTCCATTAACAGGAACCATAGGAACAGCAAATTCTGGAGGATTTTTTGGAACACATATAAAAAAATCTGGACTTGATATGATTATTATCGAGGGAAAGGCCAAAGAGCCTGTTTATTTACTCATTGAAGATGATAAAGCAGAGCTTCGTAGTGCAAAGCATTTATGGGGCAAAAAACTAGAAGACACCACAAAAACTTTAAAATCAGAAACAAGTAACAAACACAAAATACTGGCAATAGGACCAGCTGGTGAAAATTTATCACTTATGAGTGCTATTATGAATGATATTGACAGAGCTGCTGGTAGAGGCGGTATGGGAGCTATAATGGGCTTTAAAAATTTAAAAGCTATATCTATTTTAGGTACACAAACAGTTAAAGTTCCTAATAAGGACAAATTTAGAGAAGTAGCAAAAGAAAAAATTAATTTAATTAAAAATGACCCTGTTGGTGGTACAGGATTACGTGCTTATGGTACAGCAGTTCTTGTAAATATAATTAATGAAAATGGCATGCACCCTGTTAAAAACTTTAAAGAAGGATACACTGGTCTAGAAAAAATAGATAAAGTTAGTGGTGAGACTTTAGCTAGTGAGCATCTAACAAGAGCAGTAGGTTGTGCTTCGTGCCCTATTTCTTGTGGACGTGAAGTAAAGCTTCCAAACGGAGATATAGTAGGTGGGCCAGAATATGAAACCATATGGTCATTTGGACCAGACTGTGATAACTATGATTTAGACTCTGTTAATATTCTTAATATGTTATGTAACGAGTATGGATTAGACACAATATCAGCAGGAGCGACTCTTGCAGCTGCTATGGAACTATATGAAAATGGATTTATAAAGGACGAAGAACTACAAAGTGATGGATTAAGTCTTAAATGGGGCGACAAAGATTCTATGATAAAATGGTTACACAAAATAGCACTTCGTGAAGGTTTTGGAGCTAAAATGACAGACGGTTCATACAGACTTTGTGAAAGCTATGATCAAGTAGATACAAGTATGAGTGTGAAAAAACAAGAAGTTGCAGCTTATGACCCACGTGGAGCAAAAGGAATTGGACTTAACTATGCAACTAATAATAGAGGCGGTTGCCATATTAAAGGTTATATGATTAATCCAGAAATCTTAGGTTATCCTACAAAAGTTGATAGACTTACGGATGACAAAGACAAGGTAGACTTAACTGTTATAGTTCAAAACTTAACAGCAGTAGTTGATTCTATGGGTATGTGTATATTTACAACTTTTGGACTTAAAGATAATCAGGATTATGCAGATATTTTAAATGCTGTATGTGGTACAGATTATACGGGAGATACTTTATTAGAAGTTGGTGAAAGAATTTATTCATTGGAGCGTATGTATAATGAAAAATGTGGTTTCTCACGTGCTGATGATACACTTCCTAAGAGATTAACTGATGAAGCTATGCCAAGTGGTCCAGTAAAGGGTGAAAAAGTAAACTTAGAGAAAATGCTTGATAACTACTATATATCACGTGGTTGGTCACAAGATGGTATAGTTACAGAAGAAACTAAAAAACATCTTGGATTACAAGATTGTTTTGCATAGAGGTTTTCTTATGAATGATATAAAAGTTGAAGTAAGATTATTTGCATATTTAAGAGATAATAGGGGAAAAGTTGTTTATACTAACGCAGATACAATTCGTAAAGTTTTGGACGAACTAAAAATATCTGATGAAGATGCTCACATTATTTTGGTCAATGGACATGATGCAAATAGAGAAGATTCTTTAAAAGATGGAGATGTATTATCAATTTTTCCACAAGTAGGTGGAGGTTGATAAAATGAATTTTGAAAGATATATTAAAAATCTAAACTCTTTTTCTAAAGAAGAAATAGAAGATATATATATGAAAAAGGTGTGTATTGTTGGTTGTGGTGGTCTTGGAGGCTATACAAGTCAAATTTTAGCTCGATTTGGAGTAGGGCATATTACTGTAGTTGATGGTGATGTGTTTGTAGAAAGTAATTTAAATAGACAGTTGTTTGCTACAGAAAAAACAATTGGTAAATATAAAGTTGAAGTTTGTAAAAGTGTTTTAGAAGAAATAAATAGTAGTATAAATATAAAAACCTTTAACTGTATGGTTTCAGAGGTAAATGTAAACGATATCATAAAAAACCATGACATTGTAATAGATTGTTTGGATAATATAGAAACAAGATTATTACTTGAAAAAGCCTGTTATGAAGAGAATATACCTTTAGTACATGGTGCAATTGCAGGATTTTTCGGTCAAGTTACAACCATATATCCAGGTGACAAAACTCTTGAAAAAATTTATAAAAATAAAAATAAAGGTATAGAAAGTAAATGGGGTAACCCGTCTTTTATTCCACCTACTATAGCTTCTATACAATGTTGTGAAGCAATAAAAGTTTTGGTAGGAAAAGGAGAAGTTTTTAGAAATAAACTTTTATATGTAGATTTATTAAATAACGATTTTGAAATGATAGAAATTAGTTGAATAAAATCTTCCGAGTCTTATATACCTAAAGGTTTTTCCTATGGTATAAGACCAATGGGTACATGTAGAAATGTATGTGCCTCCCGAATTGGAAAGGAATGTGTTTAGCATGGTTTTTCTATGCTTAAAAAACAGTCCTTTACAGGACTGTTTTTTCACTTTATATAGATAAAATGAGCTAATTATGTTAAGAGAATATATTTGACTTAGTAGAAAATAAGTAAATTTACTTTTAAATCAGAAAAAATATTACGAACTTTAAAAGAAGGTATGATTTTGATCAAAATCATACCTTCTTTTGTCAACAATCCGAAAGACTAATTTATTAGCCTATTATTCTATATGTTCATAATCATATTAAATCTACTTTTTCAGATAATTTAATATAAATCATTTATATAAAGTATCAAAATAAGGTAAAATAATAAGAATATAAATATATTTAGTTATTGATTTTTTTATGTAAAATAATTATAATAAAAACAAAGGTCAAAGAAAGTCAAAGTTAGACTTAAGGAGTGATAATATGAACTTTGAAAAATTTACTCAAAAGTCAGGAGAGGCAATATCATTAGCAACACAAGAAGTTATTAAAAATGAAAATCAACAAATAGAGGAGATACACTTACACTATGCTTTGCTAGAACAAGAAGATGGTTTAATTCCGAAACTTATAGAACTCATGGGAATAGATATAAATAGTTTGAAGAATGAAGTAAAAAATGAAATAAATAAGTTACCAAAAGTACATGGACAAAATGTATCATCACCTTATGCTAGTAGAACATTAACAAAAATACTAATGAATGCAGAAGATGAGGCTAAGAAGTTTAAAGACAGTTATGTAAGTGTAGAACACTTATATATATCAATTATAAAAGAAAAAAATATTCAGTCACAAAATATATTTAAGAAATATAATATTACTTTGGCTAAATTCTTAGATGCTCTTAATAAAGTAAGGGGAAATCAAAATATAACATCAGATAATCCAGAAGATACTTATAATGTACTTCAAAAGTATGGTAGAGACTTAGTAGAAGAAGCTAAAAGAGGAAAGATAGATCCTATAATAGGTAGGGATAATGAAATAAGAAATGCTATTAGAATACTATCAAGGAGAACCAAGAATAATCCAGTTTTAATAGGTGACCCTGGAGTAGGTAAGACAGCTATAGTTGAAGGATTAGCTCAACGAATAGTTAATGGAGATGTTCCAGAAGGATTAAAAAATAAGACGATATTTTCGTTAGATATAGGAGCATTAATAGCAGGAGCTAAATTCAGAGGAGAATTTGAAGAAAGATTGAAGGCTGTCCTAAAAGAGATACAGAAATCAGAGGGGAATATCATACTATTTATAGATGAGATACACACTATAGTAGGTGCTGGTAGAACAGAAGGCGCTATGGATGCTAGTAACATCTTAAAACCAATGTTAGCTAGAGGTGAACTACATTGTATAGGAGCTACTACACTAGATGAATATAGAAAATATATAGAAAAAGATGCAGCGTTAGAAAGAAGATTCCAAAAAGTTATAGTAGACCAACCTTCAGTGGAAGATTCTATAGCAATCTTAAGAGGAATAAAAGAAAAATATGAAATACATCATGGAGTACGTATAGCTGACAATGCGGTCATAGCTTGTGTTACTCTTTCTGATAGATATATAAGTGATAGATTTTTACCTGATAAGGCTATAGATTTAATGGATGAAGCAGCATCTATGCTTAGGATGGAAATAGATAGTATGCCATTTGAACTAGATGAACTTAGAAGAAAAATATTACAATTACAAATAGAAGCTCAATCACTTAAAAAAGAAAAAGACGAAAGTTCTTTAAAAAGACTTGAAGATATACAGAAAGAGATATCTAGTCTAGAAGAAGAAGCTAATGAGTTAAAAGCTCAGTGGGAATTAGAAAAAGAAGGAATTAAGAGAATAAGTGATATAAAGAAAGAAATAGATGCTACTAAAATCCAAATAGAAGAGGCAGAAAGAAAATATGATTTAGAACGTATAGCTATATTAAAACATGGTAAGTTAGTAGAGCTAGAAAAACAGCTAGAAGAAGAAAAAGAAAAACAAAATAACAAAGAAAATACTATGTTAAGAGAAGAAGTAACTAGCGTGGAAATAGCAGAAATAGTGGCAAGATGGACTGGAATACCAGTATCAAAGTTAGTTGAAGGAGAAAGACAAAAATTACTTCATTTAGAAGAGATACTGCAAAAAAGAGTTATTGGACAGGATAAAGCAGTGAAAGATGTTTCAGATTCTGTCATAAGAGCTAGAGCTGGACTTAAAGATATAAATAAACCTATAGGTTCATTTATATTCTTAGGACCTACTGGTGTAGGTAAGACAGAGTTAGCTAAAACTATTGCAGAAGCTCTATTTGATAGTGAAAAAAATATTATAAGAATAGATATGAGTGAGTACATGGAAAAACATTCAGTGTCTAGACTTATAGGATCACCTCCAGGATATGTAGGATATGATGAAGGCGGACAATTAACAGAATCAGTTAGAAGAAAACCATATAGTATAGTACTATTTGATGAAATAGAAAAAGCTCATCCAGATGTATTTAATATACTTCTTCAAGTATTAGATGATGGAAGGCTTACAGACAATCAAGGTAGAACAGTGGACTTTAGAAATACTATTATAATAATGACTTCTAATATAGGATCTGACTATTTAATTGAAGGAATAGATGAAAATGGAGAAATAAAAGAAGATACAAAAAATGAAGTAATGGATATGATGAGAATTAGTTTCAAACCAGAATTTCTAAATCGTATAGATGAAATTATAATGTTCAAACCATTATCTAAGGATAATATTTATAAAATAATAGACTTACTATTAAATGATATAAAGTCAAGATTAAGAGATAGAAATATAGATATAAATCTGACTGAAAAAGGGAAAGAATATATATTAAATAATGCATACTCTCATAATTATGGTGCAAGACCTATAAAAAGATATTTACAGAAGTTTATAGAAACGGAATTAGGTAAAATGATTATAAGAGGATATATAACAGATAAGGATAATGTAGTGGTTGATGTTGAAAATGACCAGCTAGTAATAATTAAAGAAAACTAAAATAGAATAAAAAAATGAAATGAAAGAACTGTGTATCATTATAAGAAATATTTATGACCATATGGTTAATAGGATACACAGTTCTTTTTTATTATGATTTAAGTTACTGTGTGAATAAATAATATGTAAATTTTACTTATGCAGATATTGACATGAAAGCTCATTAATATATGTTAAAATGATAATATATAAACAAGATAATTTGTAAAGTATAATTTATTTTAAGGACAACATAATTGAGGTATAAATTAAACATGGAAAATTAAGAAAGGGAGAAAACTATGAGTAAAGTATTGTATATAACTTGCAATCCCAAAAAAGAAGAAGAATCATATAGTTTATCAATAGGTAGGAGATTCTTAAATCTTTATAAACAAAAAAATACACAAGATGAAATAATCGAGATAGATTTATATAAAATTGAATTGCCTATAGTAGATATAGATGTTATAACAGGATGGAATAAATCTAAACATAAAGATAGCTTAACTTACATAGAAAATACAAAGCTACAGGAAATAGATCAATTTGTAAATCAGTTTGTAGATGCAGATAAATATATATTTGTAAGTCCATTATGGAATATGAGCATTCCTACTAAATTAAAACAGTATATAGATACAGTTATGGTAGCTGGTAAGACTTTTAAGTATAGTTCAACTGGTATGATTGGACTTCTAAAGGACAAGAAAGCTTTACACATTCAAGCATCTGGAGGTACTTATTCTATAGGAAAAAATAAGCATCTTGAATTTGGAAATAGCTACCTTAAAGCTTTACTTAAGACAGTAGGTGTTAGACATATAGATTCAATTTTAGTTGAATCTACTTCAAAATCTGCTTATATTCATGAAAAAATAATGGAAAAGGCAGATAAAAGGATAGAAGAAGTACTAAGTACTTTCTAAATATTTAAAATAAAGGAGAAGGTGATATTTTGGATAACTTCATATTTGAAAATCCTACTAAAGTAATATTCGGACAAGATACTATTAAAAACATTGGAACAGAAATAAAAAGTCACAATGTAAAAAAAGTATTAGTGCTATATGGAAAAGGATCTATATTTAAAAATGGCGTTTATGATACAGCTATAGGTTCTTTGAAAGAGAATGATATAGATATTATAGAAATAGGTGGAGTAAAATCCAATCCTGTACTTTCAAAAGTATATGAAGCAATAGAAGTTGGGAAGAAAGAAAAGGTAGACGGAATACTGGCTATTGGTGGAGGAAGCACAATAGATACAGCAAAGACTGTTTCTGCAGGTATATGCTATGAAGGAGATATATGGGATGCATTTGAAAAAACATATATAATAGACAAAGCTCTTCCAATATTCACTATTCTAACTATATCTGCTACAGGATCGGAAATGAATGGAGGATGTGTAATAACAAAAGAAGATGAAAAGAAAAAGTGGAGTACAAGTGCTTCAGTATTATATCCTAAAGTTTCTATAATAGACCCAACTATACAATCTACTCTTCCAAAAGAGCAAACTGTATATGGAGCAGTAGATGCAATAAGTCATATATTAGAGTGTTACTTTATAGGTGGAGATAAAACTGATGTTATAGATGAAATGTCAGAAGGAATAATTAGAACTATAATGAAACATTCGAAGATACTTATAAAAGATCCAAATAATTATAATTCACGATCTCAACTAGCATGGAGTGCTACATTAGCGTTAAATGGAAATCTTAAAATTGCGAAAAACGGTGGGGATTGGGCAACACACGGAATAGAACATTCAGTAAGTGCTTTTACTGATGTAGCTCATGGAGCAGGGCTTGCCATAATACATCCTGCTTGGATGAAATATGTTTATAAAGAAGATGTAAATAAGTTCAAAAGGTTTGGTGAAAATATATTTGGTATAAAAGAAGGTACAAGCGAAGAAATAGCTCTAGAAGGGATATCAAAACTAAAAGAATTTTTCAAAGATTTAGGTGCACCTACTACGTTAAAAGAACTAGGCATAAAAAAAGAAGAGTTAGATAAATTTGCAGATAATACTGAACTAGTAACACCTTTAGGAAGACTTAAGGCTTTGAACAGACAAGATATACTTAATATATTAAAAATTGCATATGAATAATAACTAAAAATAAAAAGAATAAATCAAATGATTTATTCTTTTTATTTTTTACATTGATACTTAGTAAGTTACAGAGCTTTGATTTTTAGCAAAACTTTTATTCAATGTATAAATAAAATTAATTTTAAAAAATGGTTGATAAAAGAATGGTAAAGTTATATACTTAATTACATAACTAATGAACCATATAACTAAGGAGGTGAAATCTTGAAACCTACTTTAAATACTGACAAATCTATATATGTTCAAATAGCAGAAAATATAGAAAATGATATATTAAATGAAAATTTAAAAGAAGATGATCAAGTTCCTTCTACGAATCAATTTGCTAACTTCTATAAAATTAATCCTGCTACTGCTGCTAAAGGAATAAATATACTTGTAGATGAAGAAGTCATATATAAAAAAAGGGGCATAGGAATGTTTGTTAGTAAAGGAGCTAAAGAAAAAATACTTAAAAAGAGACAACAAATTTTCTTTGATGAAACCATACCAGAAATACTGATGGAGGCAAAGCGATTAGAGATAACACCTAGCGAACTTGTAGAGGCTATTAATAAATATAAGGAGGGATAGTTAATGAGTGTGATTATAGAATGTAGAGATTTATCTAAATCTTTCAAGAAAACAGAAGCATTAAAAAATATAAACTTAAATATAAAAGAAAATAAAATTTATGGGCTAATAGGTAGAAATGGTGCAGGAAAAACTACACTTCTTCATACTCTTACAGGTCAGTATTTAAAAGATAAAGGTGAAATAAATATATTTGGTGAAGAAGTTTTTGAAAATAGAAATGTACTTGATAGGATTTGTTTTGTAAAAGACAATGAATTTCCTTTAGAAGATTATAAGGTAAAAGATATATTTAGGTTTTCTGAAGTATTCTATGATAACTGGGATAATGAATTTAAGGATAGGCTTATAAAAGAGTTTGAAATCAATATTAATAAAAAATACAAAAGTCTTTCAAGAGGTATGAAAACTTCAGTGGCTATAATAATAGGATTTGCAAGTCGTGCACCTATAACTATATTTGATGAACCTTCTTTAGGATTAGATGCTGTTATGAGAGATAAGTTTTACAATTTATTATTAGAAGACTATCAAGAAAATAAAAGAACAATTATATTATCAACTCACCTCATAGATGAAATAAGTAATGTTTTAGAAGAGATAATTATAATAGACAGAGGACAAATAATTTTAAATGAAAATATTGAGGAATTGATGGAAAAAGCTCATTATATATCAGGAAATGAATCAGAGATATTAAAAATTATTGAAAATAAAAATATACTCTACAAGGAAAGCTTTGGAAGTACTTCTATTGTTATGATATTTGACGAATTAAACGAAGATGAAAAAAGAAAATTAAGGGAGTCAAATATAGAAATTAGTAGAGTTCCTTTACAAAAATTATTTATACATTTTACAAATAGTAAGGAGGTCAACTAAGATATGGAGTCACTAAAAAAGCAGCTAAAATTTCATTATTTATATAATAAAAAGGCTTTTTTAATATTTTGGGGAATAGTAATAGCTTTTAATATCTTTGGTATAATATATAACTCTTTTATAAGAGTTATGGTTAATGGAGGCACAATCCATATAGGTATAGGGTTAAATAGTGGAGGTAAGATAAGTAATGTAGGAGGAAACTATATTCCTATCATAATATATATAATTGTTACTTCTATTATGATGTATAGTGAAGCATTTAAAGCATTAATTGGATTTAGCAGTACGAGAAAAGATAGTTATAAGGGAATCGTTGCTTTTCATGTTGTTCTTTCACTTGCTATGACTATCGTTCAAGTGGTTCTTCTAAATATAGAATCAATTATTATTCCTTTATTAGGCTTAAATAAAACATATCTATCATTTAATGAGTATTTTCCTGGTGGAATTTATCTATTTCTTATAACTTTTGCTATATTTTTAGCATCATGTGGTGTGCTTAATTTAATTTCAGGATTGTCATATAGATTTGGGAAACGAGTTTGGATATATGCAGCTGTTATTGTAATATTTGCACCTGTAGTATTAATGGAGAGAATAATTTTACCAATATACAATATGTTTTTAATTAATAATCTTTTTACTATTTTTTTATTTTTAATTAGTATATCTGTTATATGTTTTTATTTAGGGTGGATTTCTATAAGAAAATGCGATTTGAAAAAATAATTAGTAAGTTTAATAAATCTATGTGATGATATGGGAAGATATATGTAATTATATTGGATAAAACTAGATATAAAGTTTAAAATAAATATTTAAAATATAATATAAAATAACTCAAAGAAGTCTCTTATTCGTTGGAATTAAGGGACTTTTGTTTATTTTAAAATGAAATAAAATAATAATAAAAAGTTGAATAAAAAAATTGACTATTGGTCATTTTAATGCTATAATACAAAAAAAGAAAAAATGACCAGTGGTCATAAATAGGAGAGATAGTATGGGTAGTAAGATGAGTAAGTCTGATGTAAACAAAAAGCAAAAAGAGATGGCTATATTTAATTCTGGATATGAATTATTTGTAAACAAAGGATTTAATGAGACTGCTATTAGTGAAATATCAAAAAAAGCTGGGGTAGCTAAAGGTACTTTTTATTTGTATTTTAAAGATAAAAATGACCTTTTAGATAAAATAATTCTCAAGAAAAGTGCTAGTGTTATAAAAAAAGCTAATGAAAAAGCTATTAAAGAAGAGCTTAGTGATTTCACAGAAGAAGTTATATTTTTTACTAATGAAATAATTGATTATTTAGAGGAGAATAAACTTCTTTTGAAAATAATCCATAAAAATCTTTCCTGGGGATTATTTAGAAAGGCCCTTACTAATAAAGAACACAACAAAGAGATAGAAGAAATATATAATTATCTAATTACAAAGCTAGAAGAGTACGGACTAGGGACTGAAGATGTAGAAAAGACACTATTTATAATAATAGAGTTAATAGGTTCTGTTTGTTATAGTTCAATAATTTTAAAAGAGCCATCACCAATAGAAGAAATGAAACCAATATTATTCAAAATGATTAAAAAACTATTAATGAAGCAATCTTAGTGAACAGAAAGGAGTTGAAAATATGAAGGGGCTATCAAGTTTTATTGCTCATCATAGAAAAACAGTTTTAGTTATTGCTTTGCTTTTAATTATTCCTTCTATTTTTGGAATGATTAAAACAGATATAAATTATGACTTACTTACTTATTTACCAGATAATCTTGATTCTGTAAAAGGTCAAGATATTGTAGACGAGGTTTTTGGTAAAGCAGCTACAGGTATGCTTGTAGTAGAAGGTATGGATAGTAGAGACGTTGAGAAAGTTAAGGAAAAAGTTGAAAAGGTTGAAGGTGTAAAACAAGTTACTTGGATAACAGATATTACTGATTTAAGTATACCAAAAGAAATTCTACCTAAAGATATCAAAGACATATTTTATAGGGAAAATTCTACACTTCTTATGATAGATTTTAATGGTTCAGGATCTTCAGAAGAGACTGAGAAAGCTATAGATGGAATTAGAAGTGTTGTAAATAAGCAGTGTTTTCTAAGTGGAGTTTCCACAATACTTAAAGATATGAAATACCTAGTAATAAAAGAAACACCATTATATGTTATCATAGCAACAATTTTATCAGCATTAGTATTAGGTTTGACTGTAGAATCAACTGTAGTTCCGTTTATATTTCTTTCTTCTATAGGGCTAGCTATATTGTATAACTTTGGAACCAACATATTCTTAGGGGAGATATCTTATATAACTAAATCTCTTGCAGCAGCTTTACAGTTAGGGGTTACTATGGACTTCTCTATTTTCTTACTACACAGATATGAAGAAGAACTAAGGTATACAAGTGATAAGGAAGAAGCTATGTCTCATGCTATTACAAAAACTATGGGATCTATAACAGGTAGTTCATTAACTACTATAGCAGGATTTTTAGCATTAGTTACTATGAAACTTGGATTAGGAAAAGACTTAGGGATTGTTATGGCTAAGGGAGTTCTGTTAGGAGTTATATGTACAGTAACGATATTACCGGCGCTTATCCTAACTTTTGATAAGTATATACACAAATATACACATAAAACAGTATTACCAGAGTTTGAAAGAATACCAAACTTCATAACTAAACATTCTAAACTTTTAGTTGTCATTGCTTTAGTATTATTTGTACCATTTTTCTATGGACAAAGTAAATTACAAGTTTACTATAATGTAGACCAGTCATTACCAAAAGATCTGGATTCAATAGTAGCTTTAAACAAATTAAAAACAGAGTATAATATGACAACTACTCACATGATTGTTGTAGATGGAAAAGTACAGTCACATGAAATGAACAATATGATAAGTAAAATAGAAAAAGTTGATGGAATAAATCAAGTTCTAACTTATGATAAATTTGTAGGACCTATGGTTCCTAGAGAAATGATACCTGATAGTATAAAAGAGACTTTTGAAAAAGATGGTTATAAGATGTTGCTAGTGAACTCAGAGTATAAAGCAGCTACAAAAGAACAAAATCAGCAAATTGATAAATTAAACAAGATAATAAAATCATATGATAAAAATGCTAAAATTACAGGTGAAGGTGCTTTAACGAAAGATTTAGTTGAAATCGCAGATGTAGACTTTAAGAATGTAAATGTTACTTCAACAATAGCAGTATTTGTAATAATTATGATAGTATTCCGTTCTATATCAATTCCTGTAATACTAGTTTCAGCTATAGAACTTGCAATATTTATAAATATGGGGATTTCGTATTTTATGGGAGCAACAGTACCGTTTATAGCTTCTATAGTTATAGGAACAATACAGTTAGGAGCTACAGTAGACTATGCGATACTTCTTACAACTAGATTTAAGGAAGAAATGGCTAGTGGATTAGATAAGTATGAAGCTATGAAGATAAGTATAAAAGAATCTTCGAAATCAATTATAACAAGTGCTTTTGCTTTGTTTGCATCAACAGTTGGTATAAGCTTAGTAGCTCAAATAAAAATGGTGGGTAGTATCACAATGATGATATCAAGAGGAGCTATTATAAGTATGTTTGTAATAATATTTATTTTACCTTCTATCTTATTATTAACAGAAGGTATAGTTGCAAAAACAACTATAGGCTGGAGAAAAAAATCAGAAGCTAAGTAATATAAAGTTTCAAGGGAGGAGCGATACTATGAATAAAAAAAGAGTGACTAGAGTTTTAAGTATTTCAATGGCTAGTGTATTGACTATTTCTAGCATTGGATTTGCTCAATCAAATACTAAAAAAGATGAAACTGTATATGGGAATCTTTCACCAGAAGGTAGAGTGGAAAAAGTTATAGTGAGTGATTGGTTACATTCAGATTCAAAGAATGTTGAAATAAAAGATAAATCATCATTAAATGATATAAAAAATGTAAAAGGTGATGAAAAACCAACTATAAATGGTGAAAATGTAACATGGAAATTAAAAGATAATGATGTATACTATCAAGGAACTACAAATAAGCAATTACCTTTGGATGTTAATGTTACTTATACACTTGATGGTAAAGAAATTTCACCTAAAGATTTAGCAGGTAAATCTGGAAAAGTAAAAATAAAGTTAGAGATAAAGAATAAAGATGTAAAGCATAAAAATATAAATGGAAAAGATAGAAAGCTATTTACTCCTTTTATTGCTGTGAGTGTAGTAAATTTATCAACAGATAAGTTCACAAATGTTACTGTTAATACGGGAAAAATGATAAATGAAGGAAGTAACAATGTTATAACATATATAACAGTGCCTGGATTAGAAGAAACACTGGACAAAAGTTATTTCGATGTTCCTAATTATCTTGAAATAAGTGCTGATGTAAAAGAATTTGAAATGGGATCTATATATGTATCAGCAACTCCAAATTTATTAAATGACGACTTATTTAAAGATACTAATAAAATGAGTGATTTAATTAAAGGAATAGAGCAGATAGAAGAAGCTAGTGGGAAGCTTACAGAAGCTACAGGTATTTTAGCTAATGGTCAGGATGAATTTAATAATAACTTCAAGAAGCTTGAAAAAGGAATAAATGATTTAGGTTCAGGAGCTAAAGAGCTTAACGATGGAGCTAAAAAATTAGAAAAAGGAATAGGTGATGCTCATAATGGAGCTAAGCAAGTAGCTGACGGAGTTAATCAGTTTGTGGAGAAGTCAGGTCAACTAGGAAATGGGTTGAATCAGTTTACTAAAGGAGCAGTAGAATATGCTAATAAGTCTTCTCAATTTGCTGAAGGTGCTAGCGGTGTTGCAAATGGAGTGGGACAATTAGCTGGTGGAGCAAGTAAACTAGAAGATGGAGCTAATAAATTAGCAAATGGAACTTCTCAACTCATGAACGGACAAGATCAATTAACTAATGGAATATCACAAAGTATTGAAGGTATAAAAAAATTAAAAGCTTCAAAAGAAAAAGAGATGGGCTTTATTAATACCATGTCCAAAGGATTAGATACACTTATTAGTGCTGCTGAATCTATTACAAATGTACCAGGGGTATCAGAGATAGGTAATAAAATAGTAGCTGGGCTTAAAGAACAGAGAGCAGGGTTAGAAGGATTGAAAAACTCTGGAAATGAATTTTTACAAGGGTTATCACAATTAGAAAGTAGCTTGAAAACTATAAATGCTGGTTCACAAAATATAAAAGGAGAAACTAATAAAATTCTTCAAGGACAACAAGAATTAGCTAAAGGAGCAAGTGAACTTAATAAAGGAGCTCAATCATTAGGACCAGTAGCTAAAAAATTAGAAGAAGGAAGTAAAGGATTAAAACAAGGGGCAAGTGAACTTAATAAAGGATCATCTGATATAAATAATGGATTAGGTCAGTTTTCAGGTGGTGCTTCTAAATTAGCAAAAGGTGCTAATCAAGTATCAGATGGATTAGGACAGCTATCACAAGGAGCAGGAGCACTTGAAAAAGGTACTGAAAAACTTAATGGAGGAGCAAAAGAATTAACAAACGGTGTAGGGCAACTTATGGAAGGTTCAAATAAATTAGCTTCAGGATCAAAAGAATTGAACGAAAACATGAAAAAGTTTAGTGAAGAAGGAATAGATAAAATGACAAAAGAGCTAGGAGGACAGGTAGAAGGACTTGATGGAATAATAGAAGTAAAAGATGAATTAGTTAATATGTCTAAGTCATATAATTCTTTTACTGGTCTTGGAGAAAATATGGAAGGAACAGTTAAATTTGTTTTAAAAACAGATGAAGTAAAATACGAAAAACCAGAAAAGGAAGATAAAAAAGAACAAGTGAAAGAAGAAAAAGGATTCTTTAAATGGATAAAAGATACAATTGAAAATATATTCAATTAATATATTTTAGGATAGATATTAACCAATAATAAAATTTCATAATTTAGATATGTAAAGTTAATTCACAATCTTAAAAGTAAAAGATATAGCTTAATAATTAAGCTATATCTTTTTTATTTAACAAATTAAATTCTATATAAACTATACATGATATTTAAATATTAAAAAAGCTACAACTAAGTTTAAAAATCCTATTATAAAAAACATATATGGTTTTACTTTCTTAATTGTAAATAGATAATCTCTTATTCCATGTAGCAAAAATATTATTCCAAATAAGATGTTTATAATTAGCTTGCTAGTAACATCTGGAATGAATAATGATGCAAGAGATACAGCTACAGTAGCAATAGAAATTATGAATAATATGTTAGAAAATATATAGTATTTTTTATTATATTCACCCATTGAAGCACCACCTTATTAAATTCAATAACTTCCATATTATAGCATAGCTTGTACATAAAATTTCAAATTACTCTTTAATTTTGTTAATTAAATTGTGGTTATTTAATATAGTCATAGCAATTGATTAAGGTAATTAGTAGCTACACACTAATACGATATGTATAAATATGCAATGATCGTATATCAAAAAACTTTAAAACTAAGAAAAAATAAAAAAATAGTGTAATTTATTTCAAAATCATTTATAATTATAAATAACATAAAAAACATATAGTAAATATATAGATATACTTTATCAAGAGTTAAAGGAGGAAGTATATATTATGGATGAAAATATTAGGTTCGTATTTGAAGAAAAGATTAAACGAGTAATAAAAAATTTAGAAGAAAACAATATAAATGGATATTTTGTTGAAGATGAAAAAGATGCCATAGAAAAAATCAAGGAAATTATAGAAGAAGGAGATACTGTTTCAGTTGGAGGATCTATGAGTTTGTTTGAAACTGGAATAATTGATTTTTTAAGAAAGGGAAATTACAACTTTTTAGATAGATATGAAGAAGGACTAACTTCTAATGATATAAAGGAACTATTTATAAAAACTTTTTCATCAGATGCTTATTTAGTTAGTACAAATGCTATAACAGAAAAAGGAGAACTTTATAATGTTGATGGATTAGGAAATAGAGTAGCTGCAATGATTTATGGACCTAAAAAAGTTATTGTAGTAGCTGGGATTAATAAAATAGTTAAAGATATCGATGAAGCTATTATGAGAAATAGAGAAATAGCGGCACCTGCAAATAGTAAAAGATTAGATAAAAAAACCCCTTGTAAAAAAGTTGGTTATTGTATGGATTGTAACAGTCCAGAGAGAATTTGTAACAAATATACTATTATAAAAAAAGAGTATCAAAAAGACAGAATGTATGTAATAATTGTAAACCAATATTTAGGATATTAGAGATATGAATAATTGATATATACTGGATGGGACTTCAGATAGTAATTATTAGATATAAAAATGTGACAAATGTGTGTTGACATTTTTATAAATATAGTGATAGAATTCTTATAATGATAAATTATCTTTAATCTGGTCCAGAGAGGCTAGAAAGGTATGAAAATAGGAGTGTTTTTATCTATTACTATGTTCAAGGTAAGTATGCCTTTCTGTGCCCATGCCCAGGAAGGCTTTTTTTATTGTAAAAATAAAAAAAGCCAAAGTAAAATATATGAAAAATAAAAAGATCTAGTAAAAGATATCTAGATAAACTTACTGGCGGGGTGATAAAATGAATGGAATTCTATATTTAGAAGATGGAACAGTTTATGTAGGAAAAGGATTTGGTCATGTTGGTACGTCTGTTGGAGAGCTAGTTTTTAATACAGCAATGACAGGATATCAAGAGATTCTTACAGATCCATCATATGCTGGACAAATAATAACTATGACTTATCCTCTGATAGGGAACTATGGAGTAAACAAGGTAGAAAAAGAATCTAATGAAATATATGCAAGAGGACTTATTGTAAAAAATGTTTCTGACACTCCTTCAAACTATAAGAGCGAGGGTATACTAGATAATCTATTAAAAGAAATGAAGATAGTAGGTATACAAGGTGTAGATACAAGAAGTATAACTAAAAAAATAAGAAGTCTAGGATCGGTAAAGTGTGTGATAACTAATGAAGAATTATCTGTAGGAGAATTAGAAAGCCTTATAAAGGAAACTGACTTAAGAGAAGATTGGATGAAAGAAGTTAGTACAAATGAGATAATTCATGTAGATGGTAATGGACCTAAAGTAGCTGTAATGGACTTTGGTGCAAAAGGAAATATAATAAACCTTTTACAAGCTAGAAGCTGTAATATAACAGTATTTCCTTATGGAACATCATATGAAGATATAATGAGTATAAATCCAGATGGTGTTCTCCTAAGCAATGGACCAGGTAATCCAAAAGTAGCAGAAGAAGCAATATCAGTTGTGAAAAAAGTTATAAAAAAGGTACCGACTTTCGGAATATGTTTGGGTCATCAACTACTAGCACTTGCTGTAGGAGGAAACACTTATAAGATGAAGTATGGACACCGTGGCGGAAATCATGGAGTATATGATATAGAAAAAGATAAATCTTTTATAACATCTCAAAATCATGGATACAGTGTAGATGCAGAAAGTATTAAAGATACAGGAATGATAATAACTCACATTAATTTAAATGACAATACAGTAGAGGGAATGAGGCATAAAGAACTTCCTGTATTTTCAGTTCAATTCCATCCTGAAGGTTCACCAGGACCGACTGATACAAATTATTTGTTAGATAGTTTTGTAGATATGATTAAGGAGGGAAAATAACAATGCCAATAGATAAGTCTTTAAATAAAGTCATGATTATAGGCTCAGGTCCAATAGTAATAGGGCAAGCAGCTGAGTTTGATTATTCAGGGACACAAGCATGTAAAGCTATAAAAGAAGAAGGAATAAAAACAATACTCGTTAATAGTAATCCTGCAACTATAATGACAGATATGAATGTTGCAGATAAAGTATATATAGAGCCATTAACAGTTGAAACTATAGAAAACATAATAGATAAAGAAAGACCAGATGGAATACTTGCAGGGTTTGGAGGACAAACTGCTCTAAACTTAGCTATGACACTTCAAGAGCAAGGTATATTAGATAAATATGGAGTTAGACTTTTAGGAGTAAAAAGAGAGACAATAAAAAAGGCAGAAGACAGAGAATCATTTAAAGACTTAATGCTTGAAATACAAGAACCTATAGCAGAGAGTATTATAGCCACAGATTTGCAACAATGTGAAGAGTTTGTAGCTAAAAATGGATATCCAGTTATTATAAGACCAGCATATACACTAGGTGGCACTGGTGGTGGTATAGCAAGTAATCACGAAGAACTTATAGATATTTGCACAAGTGGTATAAACAGTAGTCCAATAGGTCAAATACTGTTAGAACAAAGTGTAGCAGGCTGGAAAGAAATAGAGTTTGAGGTAATGAGAGATGCCAAAGATAATTGCATAGTTATCTGTGGTATGGAAAATATAGATCCTGTTGGGGTTCATACAGGAGATAGTATAGTTATAGCTCCTTGTCAAACATTAAGAGACAAAGAATATCAAATGCTAAGGGCTTCAGCTCTGAAAATAATAAGAAGTCTTGAAATACAAGGTGGATGTAATGTACAATATGCACTAGATCCAAACAGTGAAAAATATGTAGTTATAGAAGTAAATCCTAGAGTTAGTCGTTCAAGTGCTTTAGCTTCAAAAGCTGCAGGATATCCTATAGCAAAGCTTGCTTCAAAAATAGCTATAGGTTTTAGCTTAGATGAACTTAAGAACTATGTAACAAAAACATCGAGCGCTTTCTTTGAACCTACATTAGACTATGTAGTTATAAAAGTACCTAAGTGGCCATTTGACAAGTTTAGTAAAGCAGCAAGAAAATTAGGTACTCAAATGAAAGCTACCGGAGAAGTTATGTCTATAGGTAGAACATTTGAGAGTTCATTACTAAAAGCATTAGATTCTTTAGAAGGAAAATTTGTAGGATTAAGAATGCCCGAATTCCAAAGTATAAGTAAAGAAGAACTAATTGAAAAAATAAAAATGTGCGATGATGAAAGAATATTTGCATTAGCTCATGGATTGAGAATAGGTATATCAATAGAGGAATTACATGATTTAACTAAAGTTGATAAGTGGTTTTTAAATGGAATTAACAATATAGTAGTAATGGAAAATAGACTGAAAGAAGAAAAATTAAATGCAAAATTATTAAAAGAAGCTAAAGAAATGGGATTTGTAGATTCTGAAATAAGTGATTTAAGTGGTGTAGATGTAGAAGATATAGTTAAACTTAAAAAAGAAAATAATATATATCCAGTGTATAAAATGGTAGATACATGTGGTGGAGAGTTTGACGCAGAAACTCCTTACTACTACTCATGTTACGAAGAAGAAGACGAAAATGTAATATCAGATAATAAAAAAATCATAGTATTAGGATCAGGACCCATAAGAATAGGGCAAGGAATAGAATTTGATTATTGTTGTGTACATGGAGTATGGGCTATAAAAGAAGCAGGATATCAGTCAATAATTATAAATAATAATCCAGAGACAGTAAGTACCGACTTTGATACATCTGATAAACTATATTTTGAATCACTATATATAGATAATGTAATGAATATAATAGAAAAGGAAAAACCAGAAGGTGTAGTAGTACAATTTGGTGGTCAAACAGCAATTAATTTGGCTGAAAAGCTAAGTAAAAAAGGTATAAAGATACTAGGAACTTCCTTTGAATCTATAGATCTTGCTGAAGATAGAGGAAAGTTTGGAGACTTACTAAAGAGCTTAAATGTACCAACTCCAGAAGGTAAAGCAGTTATAAGTTTGGAAGAAGCTTATAAAACAGTTGAAAAATTAGGATATCCTGTAATAGTTAGACCATCTTATGTTATAGGTGGCCGTGCAATGCAGGTAGTATATGATAAAGACACACTAACAAATTATATGACAGAAGCCGTAAGTTTATCAAAAGAACATCCCGTATTAATAGATAAATATGTAATGGGAACTGAAATAGAAGTTGATGCTATATCAGATGGAGAAGATATACTAATGCCTGGTATAATGGAACATATAGAAAGAACGGGAGTTCATTCAGGTGACAGTATAACGGTATATCCTACAGTTACATTGTCAAAAGAAGTTATAGATAAATTAGTTGAATATACAACTAAAATAGCTAAAGAATTAAAAACAATAGGACTCATAAATATACAGTATGTGTACGATGGTGAGAAAGTATATGTGATAGAAGTCAATCCTAGAGCTTCAAGAACGGTGCCTATACTAAGTAAAGTTACAGGAGTTCCAATGGTAAAACTTGCAGTAGAGTCAATGTTAGGTAAAAAGTTAAAAGATATGGGATATGGAACCGGATTAAAAGAAAATAAGGACTTTTATGCAGTTAAGATGCCAGTATTCTCAACTGAAAAGCTTGGAGATGTAGATACCTATCTAGGTCCTGAAATGAAATCTACCGGAGAAATACTAGGACTTGATATTGAACTTGATAAAGCTATATACAAAGGATTCAAAGCTACAGGTGTAAATATACCAGTAATAGGTGGATTATATGTATCATTAAAAGATGTAGATAAAGAAGAAGGATTGGAAATTGTAAAAGAATATGTAGATTTAGGATTCAAAATATATGCTTCAACTGGAACACATAAATTCTTACAAGAAAAAGGTATAACAGGTGAGGCTATAGATTTAACAGATGTAGAAAAACTTATAGCAAAAGGAGAAATAGACTTAATACTAAATACTCCAACAAAAGGAAATAATAAAGCAAGTAGAGGATTTAAGATAAGAAGAAAAGCTGCAGAATTTAAAACTCCAATTTTTACAAGTATAGATACGGCTAAGTTATTTTTAACAGCAATTAGAATTAAGAAAAATGGAGAAAAAGTAGAGTATAGGACATTAGCTGAATACTTTAATTAATAAAATATTATATTAGCTCAAGAAGAACTTATCCTAAAAAATAGATGAAAAGTCTAGAACTAGGATAAGTTCTTTTTTATTATATACAGTTAATATTTTATATAAACTCTATCTATTGAAAATAACAGAAACATAATAAGATTCGATAAGACAAAGTATTTATTGCGTGGTACTATGTTTACGTATGGATAATATTTATTTTTGGAAAGAAGGTATTGAAATTATACTTTATAAAAGGAATACAATGACATAAAGATCACACACCGGAAGAAATAGCAGATGAGATTTCAAAAGTATTTCCTAATAGAGATAAAAAAGAACTAGTAATAGCATTGGAAATGATGAAGCCTTTTATATTTACTACTGGTGAACTTACTGAGTCAGGACATAAAGCAGCTAATAAGGTTTCAAAAGAAGCAAATATGATAAAAAATTATGGTAAAAGAGAAGATTTAGTAGATGATTCTTTTTTGAAAAAAGCTATGGAAGGTTACAAAAACAAAAAGGGGAGATAACTTATGTATAAAGACGAGCTTACTCCATCAGAAAGAATGAGAAAACTAGTTATGAGAGAAGAGATAGATAGAATTCCAGTAATGGGATCAGGTAGTGAATTTGGCGCTAGTTTATCTAATCTTTCTTTAAAAGAATTTTATTTAAATCCTGAATGGGCAATGGAAGTTGGAGAAAAAGTTGTAGAGCTATTAGGATTAGATAGTGGTCCATCATATGGCATGCCTCAAGGCTCTTGCTGGGATTTTGGAGGAGAAGTTGAGCTTAAAACTTCTCCAAGATTGTCATTTCCGATAGTGAAAAAAAGACCTGTGGAAAAAGTAGAAGATATAGATAATCTAACTATTCCTGATATAGAAAAAGCACCACATATGGGACGTACAGTAAAGTTTCAAGAGCTGAATATGAAAAAAGGAAGAGATGTTTCTTTTACTGTAGGATCACCTATGGGTGTTACTGTTGATATATTAGGAGCAACTACTATGTTAAAGTGGTTTCGAAAGGAACCAGAAGCTATTTACAGGATTCAAAGGATAGCTACAGATTATATACTAAAAAGAGCAGATTATTTTATAGATAGGTTTGGAGTTGAGAACTGTTCTGTAGTTTCAATGTATCCTATGGAAAGTAATGCTTTAATTCCGACTAGTTTGTTTGAAAAATTTAGCCTTCCATACATATCAGAAATTCATAGCAAACTTATTGATAAAGGAATAAAAAAATGGAGCGTTCATCTTTGTGGAGATCATATGAAAAATCTGTACTATTGGAAAAATGAAATAAAGTTAGCTCCTAGAACTACATTTAGTCTTAGTGCAGATATGGATATAGTAGAAACAGGTAAATATTTAGGTCCTGACTATATAATTGGAGGTAATGTTCCAACAACTATTTTAAAAATTGGTACTTATAATGAAGTATTAAACTATTGTGAGGATATTATTAAAAAAATGAAGAATAGACCTGGTGGTTTTATACTTATGCCTGATTGTGCTATTTCTCCTTCTACACCACCACTTAATATGTATGCTATGGTTAACGCAGCTAAAACTTATGGAAGATACTAATTTATATTTATAGATTAGTAATAAATATAACAAAACTATAAGGAGGTGAAAACCGTTATAGATGTATAAAAGTTAAAACAATAGTGAAATTTAAAAACTAGTTTTATATAACTTTTCTATAACGGGATAATATGTGTAACCTTAAGAAGCATTTACTAGATCAACTTTCTGAATGCGTGGTAGAAATGGAAGAAGATAAAGTTGTAAAAGTTGCTAATGAATATGTAAATAATAAATTTGATATAAATGAAGGAATTACAGAAGGACTAGCTAATGGTATGGAGAAAGTAGGGGAATTATACGAAGAAGGAGAATATTATATTCCTGAAATGCTGATATGTGCTGATACAATGTATAATGGATTAGATGTTTTAAAAGCAAATCTGAAGAGTCAAGATGTAGATGAAAAATATAAGGCTGTAGTTGGAGTAATAGAAGGAGATACTCATGATATAGGAAAGAATCTGTTTAAAATAATGCTTGAAACTGTTGGATTTGAAGTATGTGATTTAGGAAGTAATGTTGCACCTATTGATTTTATCAATAAGGCTAAAGAAATAAATGCTAACTTAATTGGAGTTTCAACTCTTATGACTACTACGATGGAAAATATGGCCGAAGTTATAGAGCTATTAAAAAGAGAAAATATACGAGAAAAAATATCGGTAATGATCGGTGGAGGTCCAGTATCGCAAACCTTTGCTGAAAAGATTGGAGCAGATGGATATGCTAAAGATGCCCATGCTGCAGCTAATTTAGCTAAAAAGCTTGTTTCAAATAATTAATATACTATATCTTAAAAGTAAATGATTAAAATTTACTAATGTCATTTTCATTAACTAGATATAAAATCTAAAAAATCCTATCAAAACTTGATAGGATTTTTTTATTCCACAATTATACAAATAGTCATAAATTTGAGTGACTCTGATCTTATTTACTTTGTTTCCTAAAAGTGGTATTATGAAATAAACATATATCGCTAAAAAAAGTCATATTATTACAATTTAATAACAGAACATATTTAATTAATTAGTCATTTAATTAAGAAAGAAGGTGATAATAAGGAGGAATACTTAGTGTTTTATAATGAAATTTATAAAAAAGATCTAGCCTATATCATATGAAAAAAATCTTGCAATTTAAATTATATTGTTTGAGAGGTGAATTTTATGAAAAATTTTAAGTTATTCAAAAAGATAGTTTCTATAACTATAGCCTTATCGTTAGTGTTACTTAACTTTACACCTTTCATAAATAATACGTTAGTATTGGCAAAGGAAGAAATCAAGACTCGTGTAGTAGTTAAGATTGAGGATAATGCTGATATTACATATGAAAATAATATAAAAGATAGTAAGGAGCTTATAAAACAATATCCTCAGCTAAATGAGGTACTTGATAAATATCCTCATCTTGAATTTGAACAGTTATTTGAGTCTATTGAAGAGGAGCAAGTTCAAGAATCTAATACATATTATTCTGAGTCAAGTGAAAGTGATGTATCTAATTTATTAAATTATTATGTTGTTGAGGTTTCAAATGAATCTCAAGGAAGGATTATAGTAGAAGTATTAGAAAAGCTGGATTTTATTGAGACAGCTTACATAGAGGGAAAACCTGTACAACCTACATCTGTCTATCCGTATGATGATCCAAGATATCCAAGACAAGGATATCTAAAACCAGCTCCATTAGGAATTGATGCAGAATACGCGTGGAAACTTAAGGGTGGAGATGGAAAAGGAATAACATTTGTAGACGTGGAACAAGGATGGGCATTAAATCATGAAGATCTAATTGAAAAAGATATTAAATTAATATCTGGAGTAAATCGTATGTTTTATGAACATGGAACTTCTGTTTTAGGAGAAGTAGTAGCTATGGATAACAATATTGGGAATGTAGGAATAACACCAAATGCAAATGCAAAAGTAGTTTCTCAATGGAGAACTAATAGCAAATATAGTACAGCTGATGCAATTTTGAGTGCTGTTAACAATATGAATCCAGGAGATGTATTACTTCTAGAAGCACAAACAAATTATTCAGGTTATAGCTCTTATTTGCCAGTAGAAGTAGAGCCAGCAGTTTTTGATGCTATTAGATTTGGTACAGATAAAGGTATTGTAATAGTTGAAGCAGCTGGAAATGGATCTAATGATTTAGACAATTTTAAAGATATTCATGGTAAACAAGTATTAAATAGAAATAGTCGTGACTTTAAAGATTCAGGTGCTATTATGGTTGGGGCTGCTACATCTAGTGTTCCTCATCAAAAATCTAAATTTTCAAACTACGGAAGTCGTATAGATACATATGGATGGGGAGATAGTATTGATACGTTATCTGGTACTCCAGAAAAACCTAATCTATATACATCGTATTTTAATGGAACTTCAGGAGCTTCACCAATTGTTAGTGGCGCAGCAATAGCTATTCAAGGAATTGCAAAAGAAATGTTTGGAAAAGTATATAGTCCTGAAAAACTAAGGGATATTTTAAGTGATCCGAGTACAGGAACACTGTCTGCAAATCCTACTAACGATAAAATAGGAGTAATGCCAAATTTAAAAGCAATTTTGGACAAGATAATTGGATCATCAGATGAAATAGATAAAGAACTACCAAATGCACCATCAGATTTAACTTATACATCTAAAACAGAAAAAAATATATCTTTAAAATGGAATGAATCAACAGATAATATAAAAGTAGAAAAATATGAAGTATATAGAGATAATAAATTTATTGGTTTTTCAAGAACGAGAACATATGAGGATGTAGACTTGGAACCAGATAAAGAATATAAATACTATGTTGTGGCTATAGATTCATCAGGTAATAAATCTTTACCAAGTAATGAAATAGCAGTAAAAACTGATCCTAGTAAAGTTACTACTTATCCAGAATGGGATTCGAATAAAGCATATAATGGAGGGGACATAGTAACATATAAAGGAATTACATATCGTGCCAAATGGTGGTCTGTCCCTGGATATGCTCCTGATACAAAAGTTATAAATGAGTGGGAGACACCTTGGGAAGTATATAAATATTAGACAATAAATATTTTATACATAAAATATTTAAAGTAACTAAAAAATAAAATAACAATTAAAGTCATTAATATCTTTTTAGATATAAATATTTATGAATAGATTTTAAATAGAAAACTCTCTTTAAGCATATAGATTATTTTAAATATATTTGCTAAAGAGAGTTTTTTATATAATGCAGATTACTTGTTTATGATATATATTATTATCTTGTTAAGAGTCTGATGTTCGTTTAATCAAACTTAGGCTCTTCAATCTTTTTTCCAGTCACGTATCTTTCTAATATATTTCTATCATCGCCTATATATATGAATCTTTGGATACGTTCTTTAATTGTAATATCAAGTTCTCCTAGATTTCTGTCATCTATAATCAGTGCATCAAAATCATATTCTTTTTCAAAACTTCCTACTTTACCGAAGAACTCTCCACCACCCTTAGTTGCGAGATAAAAGGCTTCAGAAGTTGTTAATGAATCAAGTTCTCCTTCTGAATCTATCCATCTCATCTTTGAAGCTTGAACTGCTGCAACCATACAATGTAAAGAAGATGCAGTATGTCCTCCAGATATATCACTACCAAGACTTACTTTTACACCTTGATTTAGAAATTTTCTAACAGGTGCTATACCGCTAGATAAATTATAATTTGAATGAGGACAGTGAGAAACGAAAACACCATTTTTCTTCATTAAGCTTATTTCATTATCATCACTATGAACACAGTGTGCCATTACTGTAGGTTGTTGTCCAAATAATCCAAAATGGTCATATACACTTCCATAAGTGTCAAACTCTGGATGTAATTCTTTAACCCATGCAACTTCACTAGGATTTTCTGATAGATGAGATTGTACATGAGCGTTATATTTTTTTGCTAATTCACCAAGTCCCTTCATCAGTTCAGGAGTGCACGAAGGAACAAATCTTGGAGTTACTATAGGTTTGACAATGTCCGATTTATCTATATATTCTCTTAATATTTCTTCAGTATCTTTAAGAGATTGTTGAGTATTTTCAGTTAAATCTGATGAAGAGTTTCTATCCATATTTACCTTACCAACAAAAGCACCTAATCCAGACTTAATGAACATATCTAACAGTAACTTAGTGGATTCTTTATGTATAGTGTTAAATATACATGAACGAGTAACACCGTTTTTCCATAGTTCACTTATAAGTCTCTTATACACTTTTTTAGCATAGTTTAAGTCACTATATTTAGCTTCTTCTGGAAAAGTATAAGTTTCAAGCCATGGTAAAAGCTCTTTATCAAGTCCAAGTCCTCTATTAGGAAACTGAGGAGCATGTAGATGAGTGTCTACAAATCCAGGGATTATTAATTTATTACCGTGGTCTATAACATTTATATCTTTATATTTTTCAGGAATAGAAGAAGATACTTCTTCTATTTTATCATCTTTAATAACGATATAACCATTTTCTAATATTGTAAATTCATTTTTTGTTTTAGTGAATACTATATTTCCTTTGAAAATTTTAATTGATTGATTAGACATATCATAATACACTCCTTATATATTATTTAATTATATTATTTTTTATAAAAAAGACATAATATATTCATTTATTGACGTAAATATATAGAATATTATAGTCAAAATAAGAATATTACAATTTAAATATAAAAATTTATATATAGAACTTCAATATGTATGAAAAAGGAATGAGAAGGGAATATAAAACGTAACTTTTAATTACACTAGTTTTGTGATAAAATTAGTATGCATTTACGAAAGCCTCCCTTGTTTTAGCTGTTTTGCTAACTTCTATTTGTAATGGAGAAATTTTTGTAAATGCTTTTTTATTATTTACACTTGAAAAAATTGGAGGTATATGATGGCAACAATTGAAGTAACAGAAGTAAAAACGAAGAAAGAAGAAAAGGACTTTATAAGATTGCCCTGGAAGATTTATGAAAATGATCCATGTTGGGTTCCGCCATTAATGTCAGATGTAAAAAAAAGCATACATGGAGAAAATAATTCTTTAAAAGAAAGCGGACCATATAAATTATTACTAGCATATAAAAATGGTGACATATGTGGAAGAATGTGTATAGGTATAAATGAACATTTAAATGAAGCTAAAGGATATAAAGAAGGATATATATCATTATTTGAAAGCATAAATGACTTTGAAGTTTCTAAAAAACTATTTGACTATGCATTTAAATGGTTTAAAAAAATGAATATGGAGAAAGTTATAGGGCCAATATCTCTCCCAAATGGTGATGACAATAGAGGTGTTCTAATAGATAATTTTGAAGATCCTACTTTGGTAATGAACATTTATAATAAACCATACTATAGAATGTTATTTGAAGATTATGGATTTGAAAAATATTGGGATTGTTATGCTTATAAATATAAGATATCTAAAGGAGTGAGTAAACGATATAAAGATATAGTGCCTTATGCTATGGACAAGTATAAGTTCACATTAGATATGTTTAATTTAAAAAAATTTGATCAAGAATTAGATGATATAAAAAAAGTAATAGATAAGGCTATGCCAGAGGAATGGGAAGATTTTATACCACCTACAGAAGACGAAATAAGAGTAATAGGTGAAAACTTAGCTCCTGTTATAGATCCTGAACTTATATATATAGCAAGAAATAATGAAGGAGAGCCAATTGGATTTAATATAGCACTACCTGACTACAATCAAGTACTAAAGCATTTAAATGGAAAAATAACCCCATTTGGATTTTTAAAATATTTATACTATAAAAGAAAAATTACAAGAGCAAGACTATTTGTATTATTTGTTATACCAGAGTATAGAAGAAAAGGTGTAGCTTCGGCTATATATTTAAAAACTTTAGAGGTATGTGAAAAAAGAGGATATACTTATGGAGAAGGTTCAACTGTTTGGGAATATAATAAAACTATGCAAAGAGATATAGAAAAATTAGGGGGTAAACTATATAAAACATATAGAATATATAAGAAGAAAATATAGCTTATAATATAATTTAACATTAAAACTGAAGCCTTTTAAGGACAAAGCATAAAGAAGGTGAGTGAGAATGAAGGATTTTTATAAAAAATACGAGCACTTATTTATGATTTTAATATTAATAACTTTAAGCTTGGTGTATTTTCAAATAAATAGTTTAAATAGACAAGTATATAATGTAGAAATTTTTATAGATAACTATATTCCATATGTAAAATATATGATTATTCCATATGTTATATACTATATTTATTTGTGGGGAACTTATATTTATATGATATTTAAAGATAGAAGTCTCTTTGTAGTTCATGCTAAAACAATGGCATTTGGAACAGTTATAAGCATTATAATATTTTTAATATTCCCAGGATATATAACTAGACCTGAAATAGTTGGAGACGATATATTTACAAAATTAACTTTACTTATATATAGTGCAGATAATCCTGTAAATGTACTTCCAAGTCTTCATGTTTTACAATCAGTATTAACTCATAAAGGTATAATTAACATTAAAAATATAAGCAAGTTTTCTAAATATGTTTCTCAGATTACATGTGCACTTATAAGTCTATCAACTGTAATGATAAAACAACACTCTTTTCTAGATTTAATATTTGGATATGGATTAGCTATACTTTCTTATAGAATAGTATATAAAAGAAGTGGACTAAGTTTAAAGGTTGACGGAAACGATATTATGGGAGCTTAGGAATAAAAAAAGATAGTGACTCTACTAAGTCACTATCTTTTTTAGTTAATAATTAAAGTTTATTTATTCAAAACTTCTTTAAGCAATTTGATAAATATAGCATTTTGCTCACTAGTACCTATACTAACTCTTATCCAAGTATCAATTATAGGTCTAATAATCATACCTCTTTTTTGAAGTTCAACATATACTTCATTAGCATCCTTTTCTACGTTGACAAATATATGATTAGTTTCAGATTGAGCATACTCTAATCCTAATTTGTTGAACTCTTCATACAGATACTTTTTACCTTCTTTATTTGTTTCATAACTTTTCTTTATAAATTCTTCATCATTAAGAGCAGCAAGTGCAGCAGCTTGTGCTAGTGAGTTAACATTGAAAGCTGCTCTTACTTTGTCAATGTTTTGAATGACTTCTTCATTTGCTATAGTGTATCCTATTCTTAAAGAGGCAAGTCCGTATATTTTTGAAAATGTTCTTAAAATAATTAAGTTATCATATTTTTTAAGAAGCTCTATACTATTTTTAGGATACTCATCGCTAGTTACATACTCATTATAAGCTTCATCATAAACTACTATTACATCTTTGGGAACTTTACTTAAAAAGTTTAATAGCTTTTCTTCTGTAAACATAGTTCCTGTAGGGTTGTTAGGATTACATAACCAAATTAACTTAGTATCATCACTTAAAGCCTTTAACATACCATCCAAGTTATAAGTCCATTTTTCAAGAGGTACTATAACAGGCTTTCCTCCCATCATTTTTGTAGTAGATATGTATCTAGGAAAAGTAACAGAGGATAATATAACTTCATCATCTTTACTTATAAATGTCTTGGCTAATATATCTACCATTTCATCAGAACCACTGCTTAATGCTATTTGCTTAGGGGTTACATTAAGCTTTTTAGATAAAGATTCTTTTAATAATGTACAATTACCATCTGGATATATAGCTAAAGAATCAGCAGCTTTCTTTATAGCTTCAATACATTTTGGAGAACATCCAAGAGGATTCTCATTAGAAGCTAGCTTTATTACATCACTTATACCATATTCTCTTTTAACATCATCTATAGGTTTGCCTGGTTGATAAGGAGTAAGATCTTTAAGTTCTTCTCTAAAAGTAATACTCATAAAAAAACCCCCTTTAAATTAACTAAATCTAGTAAACATTATAGTAACAATTATATCACATACAACAATTGCATATATATAGATATATAATATTTATTCAAAAAATGTTAATAATTATGAAGAAAAAAGTATATCTTTGTAAAATAAAGGGGGAAAATATATGCAAACGTACCACACTAGCCAAATAAGAAATGTGGTTTTGTTAGGTCATGGTAGTTGTGGAAAAACCACTTTAGGAGAGTCAATACTTTACGCTACTAAAACTATAACTAGAAAAGGAAAAGTAGAAGAAAAGAATACTATATCAGACTTTAATAAAGAAGAAATGAATAGGCAGTTTTCAATATCTACTTCAATATTACCTGTAGAATGGAAAAATATAAAAATAAATATGTTAGATACACCAGGATACTTTGATTTTTACGGTGAAGTAGAAAGTGCTTTAAAAATTTGTGAAAGTGCAGTTATAGTTGTAGATGCATCTTCTGGAATAGAAGTAGGTACAGAAAAAGCGTGGAAACTTACAGAAAAAGAGGAAAAGCCTAAAATTATATTTATCAATAAATTAGACAAAGAAAACATTAATTTAAATAAGTTAATAGATAATTTAAGAGACAAACTTGGACTCAAGATAGTACCAGTTACTATTCCCACAGGAAAAGAAGATAGCTTTAAGGGATTTGTAGATATAATAAACATGGTAGGAAAACGATATAATGGAGAATACTGTGAAGATGTTCCTATATCAGATGAGGTACAAGAAGAAGTAAATAAATATAGAGATATATTGATAGAGTCAATAGCAGAGACTGATGAAAATTTATTGGAAAAGTTTTTTAATGAAGAGGAATTTACAGAGGAAGAAATAAGAGATGGATTGAAAAAAGCTATATTGAATAATAACTTAGTACCAGTTGTAATGGGCTCAGCTATAAATGATATTGGAGTACATACATTACTTAATATGATAGATAACTACTTACCAAGTCCAGAGGATATAACTTTATCTAATATAGAGATAAATAATCAAGATCCTTTTTCAGCATTTGTATTTAAAACAATTTCAGATCCGTTTGTGGGAAAAATATCTTTATTTAAGGTATGCACTGGAAAAATAAGTAAAGATAAAGAAATATATAATGCTAATAAAGAAAGTGCTGAGAAGTTATCCAATATATTTATTATGAGAGGTAAAAATCATATAGAAGTTAATGAAATAATAGCAGGAGACATAGGTGCTACTACTAAACTCCAAATTACAGGTACAGGAGACACTCTATGTGATAAGAAAAGAATAATAAAGTATGAGAAAGTAAATTATCCTCAACCATGCTTATTTTTAGCAATCGAACCTAGATCTAAAGGAGACGAAGAAAAAATAGGAATATCACTACAAAAAATTGTTGATGAAGATCCTACATTTACAGTAGAAAGAAATAAGGAAACTAAAGAACTCTTAATAGGGGGGCAAGGTAATATACAGTTAGATATAGCTGTAAGTAAATTGAAAAATACGTTTGGAGTAGATGTAGACTTAAAAGATCCTAAAATACCTTACAGAGAAACTATAAAAGGTAAATCAGATGTTCAAGGCAAGCATAAAAAACAAACTGGTGGAGCGGGTCAATATGGAGATGTACATATAAGATTTGAGCCTAGTGAAAATGAATTTGAATTTCAAGAAGAAATATTTGGAGGAGCTGTACCAAGGCAATATATACCTGCTGTTGAAAAAGGACTTAGAGAAAGCTTGGAAAAGGGAGTTTTAGCAGGATTTCCAGTAGTTAATGTAAGAGCAATACTATATGATGGATCTTACCATTCTGTGGATTCAAATGAAATGGCTTTTAAGATAGCTGCTTCATTGGCTTTCAAAAAAGGAATAAAGGAAGCAAATCCTGTTTTACTTGAACCTATTATGAAGATTGAAATACTAATACCTGAAGAATATATGGGTGAGATTATGGGAGATATGAATAAAAGAAGAGGTAAGATATTAGGAATGGAACAAAAAGAAGATGGAAGTCAACTAGTCATAGCAGAGGCACCACATTCTGAAATACTTAAGTATGCTACAGATTTAAGATCAATGACACAAGCTAGAGGAACTTTCACAATGGAATTTTTGAGATATGAAGAAGTACCTCACCATATGAGTGAAAAAATTATAGAAGAGTTTCAATAGAATAAATAGATAGATATAAATATAAGAAGTACTAAAAATATTTTTAGTACTTCTTATATTGTTTATAAAAAAGATTGGTGGTAATATATGGATAAGACGTTTAGTAAAATTATTAAGAGGAGAAATAGTGTAATGATAAATAAATCAGTTATTAAAATATGTCTTATTGTTTTTATAATATTGTTATCTTTTAGTGGATGTAAAAAGATAAATGAAAAACAATATATTACAATAGAACCTTCAAGTTTGTTTAAGGGAGATACGAAAGCATTACAAAATCATTTAGACTTTATAGGAACAGGAGCTGTGAAGATAAAAGGAAAACAATCAAATATGTTGGTAAAAACTAAATATGAATTGTGGGAAAATGGAAAGTTAATATCATCAAGTGATTGTATTAGTACGGTAATAAAAGATAAATTAAATAACGAAGTAACTATATCCTTAAAAAAAGATATTCAGAATCCAGAAATGTTTAGTGTAAATATTGGAATTACAGATGATGATGGATATAGTGGAGGAACGTTTCCAGTTAAAGGACTTGCTGATGGTTTCTCGTATGGAGTAACTCAGATACGAGAAGAACATAAAATGATAGAGGGAAAAGAAGAAAGGATATGGTTATTAGGAGCAACTAAGGGTGACATGATTAGTTTTTCAGACGATATTGAAGAGAATGCTAAGTCAGTTGATTGGGCTTTGATTATAAAAGTAGTTGTAGAAAGTAAGGATATTAAAAAGTAAATTAAAAAGTGAATAGATATATTTCAATTCCATAATATATACTAAAAACATTATGGAATATATATGTTAGTTACTATAGTATTTTAAAAGTTTTTATAGTAACTATAAGAAAATATATAAGACATTAGGGAGCTTTCTAATACCTTATATATTAATGTTTATATAGAGACATAATGTAATAGTTTGAAAAACTATCAAAATAGAGTGAATTTATTAATATATAAATAAATATAAATAATAATACTGATAAAATAATAATGAAAAACAGAGAAAATATAAAATATTTGGGTATATTAATGAAATATATAGAAAAAATATAAAATATAGGACTTGAAAAAATATTATGCATAAGAATAAAATATAAACGAAAGGCAAAGAAAGTCAAAGTCAAAAAACTTAAAGATGAAGTGAATATTGAGGTGTTTTCATATGGCTAGATTGAGTAATATAATAGAAGACTTTATTAAAAGTTTATTGAGCGAAGCAGAGAATGGAATAATAGAAATACAGAGAAATGAATTAGCTCAATATTTTGATTGTGCCCCATCACAAATAAATTATGTACTTACTACTAGATTTACTTTAGATAAAGGTTATTATATAGAAAGTAGAAGAGGTGGTGGCGGTTATATAAAGATAGTTAAAGTTAATATAAATAATGATAAACATATACAAAACTTAATAATAAATTTAATAGGAGATTCGATAACAAAGACAAAATCATTTTCTTTAATAGATGACTTTATGGAAGAGAATATTATAACTGAAAGAGAAGGGAGATTGATGAAATCAGCTCTTTCAGATAGATCACTTCAAATATCAAATAATACTAATCAAATAAGGGCTAATATTTTAAAAAATATGCTTCTTGTTTTAATAAATTAAAAATGGAGGGTTGAACTATGATGTGTGAAGAATGTGGAAAAAATCCCTCAACAGTTCATATGAAAAATATAATAAATGGAAAAGTAACAGAAGTTCATATATGTGAGGAATGTGCTAAAAAACACAAAGGATTTGCTACTGACACTCCTTTTTCTATTCATAGTTTATTAACAGGACTTTTGGATAGTGTACAAGATGAAGGCGTAAAAGTTGATTATGTACAAGGAACAACTTGTGATACATGTGGTATGCCTTATGGGAAATTTAGACAGCTAGGTAAATTCGGATGTAGCGATTGTTATAGATCATTTAAAGAAAAGCTTAATCCACTATTAAAGAGAATACATGGACATGATAAACATGTAGGCAAAATTCCTAAAAAAGCAGGTAAGCTTATAAGGATAAAAAAAGATATAGAAGATCTTAAAAATAAGCTAGATATATTGGTACAAAATGAAGAATTTGAAGAAGCTGCAGAGATAAGAGATGAGATAAAGAGACTCCAAAAAGAACTAGACAATAGTAAGGAGTGATATTATGGCTAAATGGTTAGATGGTGTAGGAGAAGAGAAAAATATAGCAATAAGTAGCAGAATAAGACTTGCTAGAAATATAGAAAATATAAGATTACCACAATATATGGATTTAGAAGACGGTAAAAAAATTACGGATATAGTTAATAATGCTGTAAATAACAGTGATATCATAGAGTCTAAAGACTTTAACTTTTATCCAATAAATAGTATATCCAATATAGATAAAGAGGTATTTGTAGAAAGACATTTAATAAGTCCTGATTTACTAAGAAATCCACAGATAAGTTCATTTTTATTGAAGAATGACGAAACAGTTACTATTATGATAAATGAAGAAGATCATATAAGAATTCAAGCATTACTTCCAGGACTAAATTTAGAAAAAGCATGGGAGTTATGCAGTAACATAGATGATGCGATAGAGAAGAATGTGGACTACGCATTTGATGAAAGATTTGGCTATTTAACTTCTTGTCCAACTAACGTAGGAACAGGATTAAGAGCTTCAGTGATGCTTCATTTACCTTGCTTAGTATTAACTGGATATATAAATAATGTTTTGCAAGCTGTAAATCAAATAGGGTTAACTGTACGAGGACTATATGGAGAAGGAACTAGTGCTATTGGGAATATATTTCAAATATCTAATCAGGTAACATTAGGAGAATCCGAAGAAGAAATAATTAAGAAATTAAAGGGAATTGTCTTGCAAATTATAGCTAAAGAAAGAGACTCTAGAAATACTTTATTAAATGTAAATAAAATTCAAATTGAAGATAAAGTATACAGATCACTTGGTTTGTTACAAAGTGCTAGGATTATAACTGCTAAAGAATCTATGGATTTATTATCTGATGTTAGAATGGGAATTGATTTGGGAATAATAGAAAATATAAATATGGAAATAGTTAATAAACTAATTATGGATATTCAACCAGCTAGTGTTCAAAAAATATTTAAAGAAGAGTTAAACTCTAATGTTAGAGATATACGAAGAGGAGAAATAATAAGAGAAAGACTAGAAAGATAGATTAGGAGGGATAAAAATGGGTATGTTTGGTAGATTTACTGAAAGAGCTCAAAAAGTTATATACTTAGCTCAAGAAGAAGCCAAAGAGCTAAATCATAATTATATAGGAACGGAACATATACTACTAGGATTAGCAAAAGAAGGAGAAGGTATTGCTGCAAAAGTTCTAACTGGTTTAGGAGTTAATTTAGAAAGCCTAAGAGAACAAGTTATAAATATAGTAGGTAAAGGTAATGAACCTGAGGAGTTATTAGGATTTACTCCAAGAACTAAGCGAGTATTTGAACTTAGTTTTACTGAAGCTAGAGCACTGGGACACAATTATGTAGGAACAGAACATCTTTTACTAGGGCTTATAAAAGAAGGTGAAGGAGTAGCTGCTGCTATCATAAAAGGTATGGGAGTAGATCTAGATAAAGCAAAACAAGAAATAGTAAATATGCTAGGACAAAACTATGGAAAAACCAATCAAAATGGATATGGAAATAACAATTCTTCAATTAATACACCGACTTTAGATAAATTCGGAAGAGACTTAACTAAACTTGTTAATGAAGGAAAAATAGATCCAGTTATAGGAAGATCGAAAGAAATAGAAAGAGTTATTCAAGTATTAAGTAGAAGAACTAAAAATAATCCATGCTTAATTGGAGAACCTGGAGTTGGTAAAACTGCTATTGCTGAAGGTTTAGCACAAAAGATAATAGAAGGAGAAGTACCAGAGATTTTAAAAGATAAAAGAGTTGTAACATTGGACCTTGCTTCTATGGTTGCAGGAGCAAAATATAGAGGTGAGTTTGAAGATAGATTGAAAAAAGTTATGGAAGAACTTACTCATGCAGGTAATGTAATACTATTTATAGATGAAATGCATACTATAATTGGTGCAGGAGCTGCTGAAGGTTCTATAGATGCTTCAAATATGTTAAAACCAGCTTTAGCAAGAGGAGAATTACAAACTATAGGAGCTACTACAATAGATGAATATAGAAAACATATAGAGAAAGATCCAGCTCTTGAAAGAAGATTTCAACCTATAATGATAGAAGAACCTACTGCTGAAGATACACTCAAAATACTACAAGGACTTAGAGATAAATATGAAGCTCATCATAGAGTAAAAATAAGTGAGGAAGCATTAGAAGCAGCAGTAGAATTATCAAGTAGATATATAACAGATAGATTTCTACCAGATAAGGCTATAGATTTAATAGATGAAGCTGCTTCTAGAATAAGACTAAAATCAGTGACACCACCACCTGTATTAAATGAATTGGAAACAAAATTAGAAGAACTTTCTCAGGAGAAAGAAGAAGCTATAAGTACCCAAAATTATGAAAAGGCTGCAAGTTTAAGAGATGAAGAAAAACATGTTAAAGAAGAACTAGAAAAGAAACAAGAAGAATGGAAACAAAAGAAACAATCTAAGGCAAATGAAGTTGGATATGAAGATATAGCTCATGTAGTATCTGTATGGACTGGGATTCCAGTTAGTAAGCTTACACTAGAAGAGTCAGAAAGATTACTAAATTTAGAACAAATACTACACCAAAAAATAGTAGGGCAGGATCAAGCTGTTGAGTCACTTGCTAATGCAGTAAGAAGAGCTAGAGTAGGACTTAAAGATCCTAAAAAACCAATAGGAACATTTATATTTGTTGGACCTACAGGTGTTGGTAAAACATATGTTACTAAATCACTAGCAGAAGCCTTATTCGGAGATGAAGACGCTGTTATAAGAATAGATATGTCTGAATATATGGAAAAACATTCAGTATCAAGGTTGGTAGGATCACCTCCAGGATATGTAGGATATGATGAAGGTGGTCAATTGACTGAAAAAGTAAGGAGAAAACCTTATTCAGTTATACTATTTGATGAGATAGAAAAAGCACATCCAGATGTATTTAATATACTTCTTCAATTATTAGATGATGGTAGATTGACTGATTCCAAAGGAAGAGTAGTTGATTTTAAGAATACAGTTGTAATTCTTACATCTAATGTTGGAGCATCTACTATAAAAAAACAAAGAACATTAGGATTTAGTGCATTATCAAATAAAGATGAAGAACAAAATGAATATGAAAAAATGAAAGAAAATATAACTGAAGATTTAAGAAGAACATTCAGACCAGAATTTTTAAATAGAATTGATGAAATAGTAGTTTTCCATCCTCTTAATAAGGATCAAATTAAAGAAATCGTAAATATTATGATTAAAGATTTAGAAGGTAGATTAGAAAAGTTAAATGTAAATATAGATGTTACAGAAAAAGCTAAAGAATATATAGGTGAAAAAGGATATGATCCAGATTATGGAGCAAGACCGTTGGAAAGAGCCATAAGAAGTTTGGTAGAAAATCAGCTATCTGAAGAAATGCTAAAAGGAAATATATCAAAAGATGACAATGTAGTCGTTGACTATGATGGAGATAAATTAATATTTAACAAAAAATAGTAGTAAGGATTCCTTACTACTATTTAACTTTATTTATTAACTATTAATTATACAACTAAATCTAAAGTTTTACAGATAAAAAATCTTTTGTAAAAATTTCTTGTAAAGTAAATAATTTATTTAAAAGGTTATAATACTACAATTATTGAAATAAGATAATTGATGGAATATAATAAACTAGTGACAAAAATAGTTACGTAAGATGTAATTGAGGGGGGATTCTGTGGCAAAAATAAAAAATAAATATGTATGTCAAGAGTGCGGATATGAAACCCCAAAATGGATGGGAAAATGCCCCTCTTGTAATAGTTGGAATGCTCTTGTAGAAGAAGTATATAATCCTAACTCTAAAATAAAAATATCTAAAAATGAAATGGATATTAAATTAAAAAAATTATCTGACATTGTAACAGAAGATGAGGATAGAATCTCTACGAATCTTGAGGAACTTGATAGAGTATTAGGTGGTGGACTTGTCAAAGGTTCATTAACTCTTGTAGGAGGAGATCCTGGTATAGGAAAATCAACACTTCTTATTCAAGTAGCAAATAATATATCTAATAAAAACTTAAAAGTATTATATATATCTGGTGAAGAATCATCAAAGCAAATAAAAATGAGATCCGATAGATTAAGTGTACAATCAGAAACATTATATATATTATCAGAAACAAATATGGATGTAGTAATAAATGCAATAGAAACTCTTAATCCTGACATATTAGTCATAGATTCAATTCAAACTGTCTACAATCCCAATATAGAATCTGCACCTGGAAGTGTAAGTCAAGTTAGAGAAGTAACTTCCATATTAATGAATATAGCAAAAAATAAAGGAATAGCAACACTTATAGTAGGACATGTTACAAAAGAGGGAGCTATAGCAGGACCTAGAGTTCTAGAACATATGGTTGATGTAGTCTTATATTTTGAAGGAGAAAGACATAACACATATAGAATTCTAAGAGGAGTTAAAAATAGATTTGGATCTACAAATGAAATCGGAATATTTGAAATGAGAGATATAGGGTTAGTTCAAGTCAAAAATCCTTCAGAAATGTTACTAGCTGGTAGACCAATGCATACAGAAGGAACAGTCGTTGTACCTAGTATGGAAGGAACCAGACCAATGCTTATAGAAGTACAAGCTTTAGTAAGTCATACGCCATTTGGGATGCCTAGAAGAGTAGCTACTGGAATAGACTATAATAGAGTAATACTTATGATGGCAGTTTTAGAAAAGAAAGCTGGTCTCCATATGCAAAATTCAGATGCATATATAAATATAGTTGGGGGAATACACATAAAAGAACCTGCAATAGACTTAGGTATTATATGTTCTATAGCATCTAGTTTTAAAGAATATGAAATAGATTCTAAAACTGTGGTCATGGGGGAAGTTGGTCTTACTGGAGAGATTCGTACTATAAGCTTTATTGAAAAAAGATTAAGAGAAGCATCAAAGTTAGGATTCAAAAAAGCAATAATACCTAAAGCAAATCTTAAAGGAATTGAAAAAATTGACGATATGGAAATAGTAGGAGTAACAAACGTAGTGGATGCATTAGATATAGTATTAGGAGGGTAGTTATTTAAATGAAAGAAGAAAATCTGAGAAAAGATACAATACTTGATTCTCTAAAAATAATAGCTCCAGGTACTTTATTAAGAGAAGGTCTTGATAATATAGTTAAGGCAAATACGGGTGCACTTATAGTAGTTGGAGATAGTGAAGAAGTTATGGAGATTGTTGATGGAGGATTTAATATAAATAGTGAGTTTACACCAGCTAGTTTATATGAATTAGCAAAGATGGATGGAGCTATAATATTAAGCGAAGATAAGAAAAGAATTCTTTTTGCAAACGCTCAATTAGTGCCTGACTCTTCTATAACTTCACGTGAGACAGGAACAAGGCATAGAACTGCAGAAAGAGTGGCAAAACAGACCGGTAAGCTTATTATATCTATTTCGCAAAGAAGGAGTGTTATAACACTTTATAAAGGAAATTATAAATATGTATTAAAAGATGTAAATGAAATACTAAATAAAGCTAATCAAGCTATTCAAACTTTAGAAAAGTACAAGGCTGTTTTAAATCAAGCTATGTCTAATTTAAGTGTGTTAGAATTTGAAAACTTAGTTACAGTATATGATGTTACAAAAGTACTTCAAAGGACAGAAATGTTAATGAGAGTTGTTATTGAGATTGAGAAATATATATTGGAGTTAGGAAATGAAGGTAGACTTATAGACATGCAATTGGAAGAATTAACTGGTGAATCAGAAGAGGACGGATTAAATGTTATAAGAGATTACTATTTGCCTCAGAAGGGAAAAGACTATATAGATATTAGAAGAGAAATTAGCAAACTATCATCTTCTGATGAGTTACTACATTTAACTAATATAGCTAGAATATTGGGATATGATGATAACATAAATACACTTGATTTAAATGTGTCACCAAAAGGATACAGAATATTGAGTAAAATACCAAGACTTCCTTCAAATGTTTTAGAAAATGTTATAGAGATGTTTTCGTCACTTCAAGACATATTGAAAGCTTCTATATCACAACTAGATGCTGTTGAAGGAATTGGAGAAGTAAGAGCAAGATCAATAAAAGAAGGTCTTAGAAGATTCCAAGAACAATCACTATTAGATAGACATATATAAAGAATATCATTGATAAATACACCTTAATAAGTATACATGGTAAAAAATAGACGGAAAAAGATACTTATTAAGGTGATTTTTTTATAAAAAAGTTTAAAACCTAGTTAAAAACTATATTGACAATGAAAGTAGTGATATGATAAAATGATTTATTTGACAATGAACCTAGAATATTGTATACTAGTATCATAATGTCTTTTCTTTTAGTCTGGGAGGTCTGCCTTATGTTTAATATAGGTGATAAAATAGTATATCCTATGCATGGTGCTGGTGTTATAATAGCTGTGGAAGAAAAGGAAATTTTAGGTAAAAAAAGGAAATACTATATTATGAAAATGCCGATAGGCGATATGAAAGTTATGATTCCGATTGATACTATAGAAGATATAGGTATTAGGCAAGTTATTGATGATAAGGAAATAGATCAAGTATTTGCTGTATTGTCTGACGACAAAACTAATATGTCCCAAAGCTGGAATAGAAGATACAGAGCTAATATGGATAAGATAAAAAGTGGAGATATATATGAAATAGCGAGTGTTGTTAGAAATCTTGTTATAAGAGATAGGGAAAAGGGACTATCCACCGGAGAAAGAAAAATGTTAAATAATGCTAAGCAAATGTTAATTAGTGAAATTGTATTAGCAAAAAACATGGAGCGCTTAGATGCTGAAAATCTAGTAAATGACATGATAAAATAGCGTCTTATAGGCGCTTGTTTTCTTCAAAGGATAATATAGATATTAAAAAAATGGAAATAATGTTATAAAATATTGATATAGTGGGAATAAATACTTATAGGAGGTGATTGCATAATGATCGATAAGATCATAAAAGGAATTGTGGCGTTATTAGGAACGACAGTAGGTTGGGGAATAGTGGCTTTAGCAGATAAGTTGGGATTTTTGGCTTATATAGACAAAACGAATTATTCATTGTATTTTTATGTGGCTTTTAGCTTAATATTTGGAATAATATCTTTAATTTTATCAAATAAAATTATTGAATTTTGGAGTAAAACTGTATCTGAGGCAGAGAAAAAACTTCAGAATATACCTGCTACAGATATAATTCTTGGTTCGGTAGGGTTAGTATTTGGGTTAGTAATAGCTTACTTACTAAGTAGAGTATTGATAGAAATTCCGTATGTAGGAATACTTGTATCAATAATATGCTATTTATTGCTTGGATATCTTGGTGTTAAAGTAACAACTAGAAAGAAAGAAGATTTTGGAAGTATAGTTAATGTTTTTAAAAAAGTTGGAAAAGATAAAAGTCATAAAAACGGTACAAAAGTGCACCCAAAATTGCTAGATACAAGTGTTATAATAGATGGAAGAATAGCAGATTTATGTAAAACAGGATTTGTTGAAGGTCCTTTAGTAATACCAGAATTTGTTTTGGAAGAACTACAACATATAGCTGATTCTTCAGATGCTCTAAAAAGAAATAGAGGAAGAAGAGGTCTAGATATTTTAAATAAGATTCAAAAAGAACTAGACATAGAAGTTATAATCCATGATAAGGATTTTGAAGATGTAGCAGAAGTTGATAGTAAACTTCTGAAATTAGCACAACATCTTGGTGGAAAAGTAGTAACAAATGATTATAACTTAAATAAAGTGGCTGAATTTCATGGAGTAGATGTTCTAAATATAAATGAACTTGCAAATGCAATTAAGCCGGTTGTATTACCGGGCGAAGAAATGTTAGTACAAGTTATAAAAGATGGTAAAGAATCTGGTCAGGGTGTAGCTTACTTAGATGATGGGACAATGATAGTAGTTGATGGAGGTAGAAACCATATAGGTCAAACAATAGATGTTATGGTTACTAGTGTTCTACAAACATCAGCTGGAAGAATGATATTTGCTAAGCCAAAAACAGCTGTTGATAAAGCTGTATAAGATAAAATATGAAATAAAAGACTCAATCTTTGGGATTGGGTCTTTTTTTATATTTTATGTTATAATCTTTACTAGAGGTGATAAGATTTGGGGCTTAGAAATAAATATGTATCAGTAATTATAGTAGCTGCTGGTATGGGAAAAAGAATGAAAAGTAATATAAATAAACAATATATATTGTTAAAAGACAAACCTATATTAGCTTATACTATAGATAGATTTGATAAAAGCTCTTTAGTTGATGAAATAATAGTTGTTACAAGAAAAGAAGAAATAGCGTATTGTGAGAAAGAGATAGTTAAAAAATATAAATTTAAAAAAGTTACTAAGATTATTGCTGGAGGAGAAGAGAGACAAAACTCCGTTTATAATGGATTAAAAGAAACTAATAAAATCTGTGATGTAGTGCTTATACATGATGGAGTTAGACCTTTTATCAAAAATACTGATATTAAAAACAATATAGAAGGTGCTATAGAATATGGAGCGTGTGTTACAGGAGTTCCTGTTAAAGATACTATAAAAGTAGTAGATGAAGATAACAATATTGTAGATACGCCTAATAGAAGTAAACTATGGGCTGTACATACACCACAATCTTTTGTATATGATATGATAATGAGTGCTCATGAAGAAAGCATAAGAAGAAACATATTTGCTACAGATGATAGTATGCTAGTAGAAAAGTTAGGTTATAAAGTGAAAATAATACACGGAACGTATAATAATATAAAAATAACGACTCCAGAAGATCTAAAATTTGCAGAAACTATTTTAGATGGAGATAAAGAGTTTAGTATGAAGGGAGGAAATTATTAAGATATTTTATATCTTAGTGAAAATTTATGAGAATAGGATTAGGATATGATGTTCATAAATTACAGGAGGGAAATAAGCTTATATTAGGTGGAATTGAAATAGAACATGAAAAAGGACTAGTTGGTCATTCGGATGCAGATGTGTTAGTCCATGCTGTAATGGATAGTATAATAGGAGCGCTAGCGTTAGGGGATATAGGTAAACACTTTCCAGATACAGATAATGAATATAAGGATATATATAGTATCAATTTGCTTAAAAAAGTATATGTTCTTATGAAAAATAAAGGATACGAAATTAATAATATAGATTGTGTTATTGCTGCTCAAAGACCAAAATTAGCTCCATATATAGATGAAATGAGAGCAAAAATAGCAGAAACTTTGAATACGTCTGTAGATAATGTCAGTATAAAGGCTACAACTACAGAAAAACTAGGGTTTGAAGGAAGAGAAGAAGGCATATCATCTCAAGTTGTATGTTTATTATCTAAGATATAGTTGAAAAATATATTTTTATATTACCAAAATACAACTATACTTATAAAATACTGTAATGGTATTTAGGAGGAATATTATATGGATTTAAAAGATTGTTTTGATATTAAGATTACAATTTTGAAAAAACTAAAGGTAGAAGATATTCATAAAGAATATGCAAGAGCAAATCTTCCTATTGTTTGCATTAAAGGAGAAGAAGGTCAAGAATATATATCAAAAAACTGTAATATGCCAGAAGGATTCTGTCCAGGGGCATGGGCAGGATTAAAAGATAAAGTTATAAATTTATCCTTAGGAAAAGATAGTCCTTATGTAAAACAAAAAGGAACAGCAATTCATTGTTGCAATGATGGTCTTCATCCTGTTATATATAAATTAGAAAGAATAGAATAGTAGAAATATAATATTTAAATATAAAAGTTAAATCCTTCAAAACAAAGATTTGACAATAAATATTTTTTTTAGTAATATAAATCTTAAACTTAATATGTTAAATGCTATGAAAGGAAATAGTAGATATTTAAGGTCTATAGAGAGGAAACTCCTTGGCTGTAAGGTTTCTGGCCCAATGAATATTGAACCTATCCACGAGCTTCTAGACGGAAATGATAAGAGTATGTCTAGACGGATTGTAACCGTTAAGTTGATGAGAGGACTATTTATATAGTCTATTAGGGTGGTACCGCGGATATTATAACCTTCGTCCCTTTAGGGATGAAGGTTTTTTGTTTTTTTGATTTTAGTGTATTAAAGCTGAATAAAAAAATATAAAAAAATTAATAAAAATTGAAGGAGTTGTATTGAATGAAGATGTCAAAATTGTATATGCCAACTTTAAGAGAAGTTCCTTCTGAAGCAGAGCTTCCAAGCCATAAACTTCTATTAAGAGCAGGTATGATAAGAAAATTAGTATCAGGAGTATACTCATATCTACCATTGGGATATAGAGTTATAAAGAAAATAGAAAACATAGTAAGAGAAGAAATGGATGCAATAGACTCTCAAGAAGTATTGATGTCTGCTATTCATCCAGCAGAGCTATGGCAAGAAACAGGAAGATGGGAAGACTTTGGTCCAGAAATGTTTAAATTTAATGATAGACATAATAGAGAATTCTGTTTAGGACCAACTCATGAAGAAATATTTACAGACCTTATAAGACATGAAGTGAAGTCATATAAGCAACTTCCTCTTAGCTTATATCAAATTCAGACAAAGTATAGAGATGAGAAAAGACCAAGATTTGGACTTTTAAGATCAAGAGAGTTTATAATGAAAGATGCTTATACATTTGATATAGATGAAGAAGGAATGAGAAAATCATATTATGATATGTGGAAAGCATATGAAAAAATATTTGAAAGATGTGGACTAAAATGCAAAGTAGTTGAAGGTGACTCAGGTGCCATGGGAGGAAGTGACTCTCATGAGTTTACAGCTATATCTGAATATGGTGAAAGTAATATAGTTTATTGTGATGACTGTGACTACGCTGCTACAGATGAAAAAGCAGCTTGTCTATATGAAATAGAGTCTAAAAATTTAGAAGAATTATCTATTGAAAAGGTTCATACACCAAATGTAAAGACTATAGATGATTTAACTGAATTTTTTAGTACTACATCAGATAACTTCGTAAAAACTTTACTGTATAATGTAAAAGACGAGGTAGTAGCTGTATTAGTGCCAGGGAATAAGGAACTAAATGAAATTAAACTATTAAAAATATTTAAAGTACCAGAACATGAACTATTCATGGCAGAAGAAAGTCAAGTAAAAGAAGTTACAGGTGCTGAAGTAGGATTTGCAGGACCTATAAACTTGAAGAAAGATGTAAGATTATTAGTAGATTCAAGAGTAACTAAGATGAAGAATTTTATAGTAGGAGCTAACGAAACAGACTATCATATTAAAAATGTAAACTATGGAAGAGACTTTACAGGAGAAGTAATTGAAGATTTATTATTAGTTGAAGAAGGAGACAAATGCCCTAAATGTGGTAGTATATTAAAAATGGATAGGGGTATAGAAGTAGGAAACATATTCCAGTTAGGGACTAAATATAGTGAAGGATTAAACGCTACTTTCTTAGACGAAAATGGAAAAGAAAGAAAAATGTTAATGGGATCATATGGAATAGGTGTTTCAAGATCTATGGCTTCTATAATAGAACAATATCATGATGAAAATGGTATTATATGGCCTTTATCAGTAGCTCCATATCAAGTAGTAGTAACTATAGTGAATGTGAAAAATGAAGAACAAATTCAACTAGGTGAGGAATTATACAAAGAGTTATCATCTTTAGGAATAGAAGTTTTATTGGATGATAGAAATGAGAGAGCTGGAGTTAAATTTAAAGATATTGATTTAATAGGAATTCCTATAAGGGTAACAGTAGGAAAGAAAGCTTCTGAAAATATAGTTGAATTTTCATTAAGAAAAGAAGGAAACAAGCAAGAAATAAATGTAAATGAAGTAATAGACAGAATAAAAGAAGAATTTAAAAACCAAGGATTAAGTGTATAAATATTGTAAACTGACAAAGAGGAAATACCCATGATATAATAAGTCATGGGTATCTGTATATATTATGTCCTTATTGTAAATAATGTTAAATGCTATATTAGAAAATGAATAGGCATTGTTTGCAAATAGGAGGACTATATATGAAAAGAGTAAGAGAAAGAAAATTAACTAAGTTTAGATTTTTATCAGGATGGTGGTGGATAGTCCATGTCTTGATTATCTTATCTGTATATATGTTGTTCAGATACCTTTAAATATTATTAAAATGGAGGGGGAAAATATGAAAAAAGCATTGAGTATATTACTTATGGTAGTTATGATGACATCAAGTGTATTTGCAACAAGTTCAAATAAAGTGGTAGTTAGTATAGGGAAGGATTTAAACAAAGAACAAAGAGAGCAAATGTTAGATTTATTTGGAGTAGATGAAAATGTTAATATAGTAGAAGTTACTAATAGTGAAGAAAGAAAGTACTTAGGTAACCATGTTAGTTCTAAATTATTAGGTACGAGAGCAATTTCTTGTTCTTATGTTGAAGAGCTAAGTAGTGGATCAGGTATCCAAGCACAAGTTTATAATGTAACATGGGTAACTAAAGAAATGGTAACTAATGCACTGGTTACAGCCGGTGTAAAAGATGCTAAGGTAAAGGTTGCAGCTCCATTTAATGTTTCTGGTACTGCTGCACTTACTGGAATAATAAAAGCATTTGAGGATGCTACAGGTAAAAATATCAGTGAAGAGGAAAAAGAAATAGCTAATGAAGAAATAGCGAAAACTGGAGAACTAGGTCAAGAAATAGGTAAGGATGAAGCTAGTCAATTAATACAAAGTGTAAAAGAACAGGTTGTTGAAAAGAATGCTGAAAAACCAGAAGAAATAAAGCAAATAGTAAATGATACTTCAGAACAACTTAATATAACGCTAAACAAAGAACAAGTTCAAAAAATAGTAGAATTAATGGAGAAAATATCTAAACTAGATTTAGACTTAGGAGAAATTAAAGGCCAGCTTAAAAATATTACTGATAAACTTGGTGATTTAACAAAGAATAATGAAGAAGTAAAATCAATTCTTGGAAGAATATTAGATTTTGTAAAGGGAATATTTGAAGGACTATTTGGAAGCAAGTAGATGTTTATTTTCTTGTAGAGGATGACCTTCTATTATATAATATACTGATGAAAATGATTAAAAAGTAAACGAAGCTATTCAGGAGGTATAAAATGTCAGAGGTTAGAGTAAGATTTGCACCTAGTCCTACAGGGTATTTACACATAGGTGGATTAAGAACAGCCCTTTATGATTATTTATTTGCTAAAAATAAAGGTGGAAAATATATATTAAGAATAGAAGATACAGATAGAACAAGATATGTAGATGACTCTATAGAAAATCTTATAAAGTCTTTAGAATGGTCTGGAGTAGTTCATGATGAAGGAGTATTTATAGAAAATGGAGAGATCGTGCAAAAAGGTGAATACGGTCCATATATTCAATCAGAAAGATTAGATATATACAAAAAATATATTGATGATCTAATAGAAAAGGGACATGCATATTATTGTTTCTGTAATAAAGAAAGACTAGATAAAATTAGAGAAGAACAAAAAGAAAAAGGATTAATGCTCGGATATGATGGGTATTGTAGAAATATAAGTATAGAAGAAGCTAAAAAAAGAATAGAAGCTGGAGAAGAATATGTAGTAAGATTAAGGCTTCCAGAGAATAGAGACATAGTATTTAATGACTTAATAAGAGGCGAAATAAGTATAAATACTAGTGATTTAGATGATCAAGTACTTTTGAAATCTGATGGATTTCCTACTTATCATTTAGCAGTAGTTGTAGATGATCATCTTATGAAAATAACACATGTAGTAAGAGGAGAAGAATGGCTTCCATCAGCACCAAAACATGCTTATTTGTTCGAAGCTTTTGGATGGGAAGCGCCAGAATTTGTTCATCTTCCAACTGTACTTAATAAAGAGAAGAAGAAGTTAAGTAAAAGACATGGAGATGTTGCAGTAGAAGACTTTAGAGCAAAAGGATATCTTCCGGAAGGATTAATAAACTACTTGGCATTAGTAGGATGGAGTCCAGAAAATAATCAAGAGTTTTTTACTATGGAAGAGCTTGAAAAGGAATTTTCTTTTGATAGAGTATCTAAAACAGGTGGAGTATTTGATAAAGATAAGTTAGATTGGGTAAATGGACACTATATCAGAGAAAGTGATATCGAAATATTAACTGAACTAGCTATACCACATTTAATTCAGGCTGGATATATTACAGAGAATGATGTTGAAAATAGATATGAATGGATCAAAACTTTAGTTTCAATTGTACAGGAAAGATTGTCTTATGTAGGAGAAATATCGGAGAAAGTTAAATTCATATTTAACAATGAAGTTGATTTTGAAATAAAAGAAGCAAGAGAAGTATTAGATGGAGAACAAGTACCTAGTTTGTTAGACGCATTTAAAGAAGAATTAGAGTTGGTAGATGAAGTTGATGAAGAATTTACTAACGGAATTATGAAAAAGATTCAAAAGAAAACAGGAGTTAAAGGTAAGAATCTATTTATGCCTATAAGAGTTGCACTTACAGGACAGCAACATGGACCAGAAATGGATAAAATAATATTAGTTTTAGGTAAAGCAAACATACTGGAACGAATAGACTATATAAAGAATATAATAATAAAATAAGTATTACAACTTTATAATAAAAGGTTATGATAAAGCAAAGTAGGCTTATTAAACTTACAGAGATGGATTCTAATAGCTGAGAGGAATCTTAAGTCAATAATAAGTTGAAGTGCGCTTTTGAACCTCTACCTGAAACTTTAGTAGGGATGGACGTTGGCTACGTTATAGCTTTAAGAGAAGGGTAAGATTTTACTCAATCAGAGTGGAACCACGATATAAAAGTCGTCTCTGTAATTTTCAGGGATGACTTTTATTTTTTATTTTTTGGGTGAATAAGGTATAGTAGTTTGGTTTGGGGAGGTACTGTTTTATGTTTAAGAATTTAAGAGAAGATATTAACGCAATTAAGTCTAGAGATCCTGCCGTAAGAACCAGTATAGAAGCGTTGTTATGCTATCCAGGATTACATGCTATAACTATACACAGATTGGCACACTGGTTATACAATAAAAGATTTTTTTTAATAGCAAGGATATTATCAAATATATCTAGATTTTTTACAGGAATAGAAATACATCCAGGTGCCAAACTAGGAAAAGGGGTATTTATAGATCATGGTACAGGTGTAGTAATTGGAGAGACAGCAGAGGTTGGGGAAAATGTTACTATCTATCAAGGTGTTACTTTAGGTGGAACAGGTAAGGATACAGGTAAAAGACATCCTACTATAGGAAAAAATGTGGTTGTTAGCAGTGGTGCTAAAGTTCTAGGTCCATTTAAAGTTGGAGATAATTCTAAAATAGGAGCAGGTGCTGTTGTACTAAAAGAAGTTCCACCTAATTGCACAGTAGTTGGTGTACCTGGGAGAATAGTAATTAAAGATAACAAGAAAGTTGAACCAGAAAAGAAAGAAATGTGTATAAAAGATAAAATAGATTTAGACCAAGTAGGATTACCAGATCCAGTAGCTCAAGAGATCGATACGCTTAAGAAGAAGATTAAAGACCTTGAGACATATATTGAACAAATGCAAAGGAGAGATAAATAATGAAGCTATATAATACATTAACTAGAACAAAAGAGGAATTTACATCTATTGATCCTAATAAAGTCACAATGTATGTTTGTGGGCCTACAGTATATAATTATATTCATGTTGGTAATGCTAGGCCACTAATAGTTTTTGATGTTTTAAGAAGATATTTTAAGTACAAAGGATATAATGTAGACTTTTTATTAAACTTTACTGACATAGATGATAAGTTAATTAAAAAAGCAAATGAAGAGGGTAGTACAGTAAAAGAATTAGCTGATAGATATATAAAAGAGTTTTTAATAGATTCTAAATCGTTACTTATAGAAGAAGATGAAATAAAACATCCAAAAGCCACAGAACATATAGATGATATAATTAAGTTTGTAGAAGGGCTTATTGAAAAAGGATATGCTTATGAATCTAATGGAGATGTATATTTTGACATAACTAAGTTGAATGATTATGGAAAGTTATCTAAGAAAAATATAGAGGATTTAGTATCGGGAGCTAGAGTTGAAATAAGTGAAATAAAAAACAACCCTATGGATTTTGCTCTATGGAAAAATGCCAAACCAGGGGAGCCTGCATGGGAAAGTCCTTGGGGAAAAGGAAGACCAGGATGGCATATAGAATGTTCAACTATGGCTAGAAAATACTTGGGAGATACTATAGATATACATGCAGGTGGAGAAGACTTAAAGTTTCCTCACCATGAGAATGAAATAGCTCAAAGTGAAAGTTTGACTGGAAAGTCATTTGCTAACTACTGGCTTCATAATGCTATGATTAATGTTGAAAATCAGAAAATGTCTAAATCGAAAAATAACTTTTTTACAGTTAGAGAAATAGGAAATGAATATGATTTAGAGGTATTGAGATTTTTTATGCTTTCAGCACATTATAGAAAGCCTTTAAACTTTGGAAAAGAAGCTATGAGTCAAGCTAAAAATGGATTAGATAGATTATATATTGGTAAGAAGAATCTAGAAGACTTGATAGAAGATAGTGAAGAAAGAGAATTAACAGATATTGATAAGAAAATAAAATTAGATATAGAAAAATATAAAGAAAAATTTATACAGAGCATGGATGATGATATGAATACAGCAGATGCTATATCTACATTATTTGAAATAGTAAGATATTCTAATAGTAATTTAAGTAAAGAAAACTCAAAATCTATACTTACTTTAGTGTATAATATATTTAATGAGTTAAGTGATATACTAGGACTTCTTTCAAAAAAAGAAGAACTTTTAGAAGATGAAATTATAGAATTAATTGAAAAAAGAAATGAAGCTCGTAAAAATAAGGATTACAAGTTAGCAGATGAAATTAGAGATGAATTGAAAGTGAAAAATATAATACTAGAAGACACACCAGACGGTGTGAAATGGAGGAGAGTATAGCTTAAATAATGGAAGATAATATACTAGATAGATTAACAGCTTTAAATAAGAAATGGACTTTAAGAGATGCTAAAATGTTGTCACCTTTGCAGCTAGCTTATATAGGAGACTCTGTATATGAAGTTTTAGTTAGAACGTATCTAATAAATACTAAAGATATATCAGTACATGAGCTTCATAAAGAAGCTATAAAATTTGTAAAGGCCAAGGCTCAAGCAGATATAGTATTTTCTCTTGAGGATAAACTAACAGAAGAAGAAAAAACTATTGTAAAAAGAGGTAGGAATGCCAAATCAGGGACTATCCCTAAAAATGCTAGTTTACATGATTATAAGTATGCTACAGGATTTGAAGCCTTGATTGGATTCCTATATCTTTTAGAAAGAAATGATAGGATAATGGAACTATTCAAGTATATTATAGAAGAATAGTTTTAAGGGGGAATAAACTTGTCATCAAAACTTAAGGTGAACTTACTAAGATATACAGAAGATGGAGAAAAGCTTATAGCTTCATCAGCTAAGCTTTGCTACTCTGCAGTTGGAGTGGACAAGATAGAAGAAAAGCTGGATGATGAGAAAGTTGAAAGCTTTATAAAAATGCTTATGTCTGTAGGACATCAATCTCCTATAGAACATATATCTTTTACATTTGCTATAGAAGGAATAAGCAGGACTCTTACACATCAGTTAGTAAGACATAGAATAGGTTCTTCTTATTCTCAACAGTCTCAAAGATATGTAAAATTAGATCAGTTTGAATATATTATCCCTCCTTCTATTGAAAATGTAAAAGAAGCTAAAGAGCTTTTTATAAAAGCTATGGAAGAAGATCAAAAATATTATGATAAAATATCAGATATTTTATTTAAAAAGCATTATGAAAGATTAATAAATCAAGGATATAAAGAAGAGAAAGCACGTAAAGAAGCAGAGAAGATGAGCATAGAAGATGCAAGATACATATTTCCTAATGCTTGTGAAACTAAAATAATAGTTACAATGAATGCTAGAGCTTTATTTAATTTCTTTGAACATAGATGCTGTGAAAGGGCTCAATGGGAAATAAGATCACTTGCAACTGAGATGCTTAGACAAGTAAGACATGTTGCTCCTACTTTATTCCAATATGCCGGACCACCATGTGTACAAGGTCCTTGTACAGAGGGGAAAATGACTTGTGGAAAAATAAAGGAAGTAAGGGAAAAATTTAAATCACTTTAGCTTAAGTCACATATATGTGAGATGTAAGCAAAAATAGAGGTGAAATCATGGAAAATTTAGAAAACTATATAGAAGGTCGTAATCCTGTTATAGAAGCATTAAAGTCTGAAAGAAGCATAGAAAAAATATTAATATCTAAAAGTGCTAATAAGGGATCTATTAATAAGATAATAGGAATGGCAAAAGATAAAAGAATAGTTATTCAGTATGTTGAGAAGTCAAAATTAGATTCTTTATCAGATACAAACTCTCATCAAGGTGTTATAGCAATAGTATCTCCTTATTCATATAAAACTGTAGATGATATTTTAGAGTTTGCTGAGAGTAAGAATGAAGATCCATTTATTATAATTCTTGATGAAATAGAAGACCCACATAACTTAGGTGCCATAATTCGTACAGCAGAATGTGCTGGAGCACATGGAGTTATAATACCAAAAAGAAGATCAGCAGGAATTACACCTACTGTAATAAAAACATCAGCAGGAGCAGTTGAGTATATACCAGTAGCAAAAGTATCAAATATTAGCTCTGTTATAGAAGAGTTAAAAATTAAAGGCATATGGATATATGGGGCTCATATGGAAGGTGAATACTATTACGAAAAAGACTTGAAAGGCCCTATCGGGCTAGTTATAGGTAGTGAAGGAAAAGGAATAGGAAGACTGGTAAAAGAAAAGTGTGATTTTCTAATAAAAATACCTATGGCTGGAAAAGTATCATCTTTAAATGCTTCTGTCGCTACATCTATAGTGGCATATGAGGTTGTAAGACAGAGGAGACTAGATTAATGATATGAAGGGTATGCATAAAGAATATCTGTTTGTAGATGGATATAATATAATAAACGCTTGGGAAGACTTAAGAGAGTTAAGTAATATAAGCTTAGAGTCAGCTAGAAATGAGCTTGTTGAAATTATGGCAGAGTATCAAAGTTATACTGGTATTAAAGTAACTATAGTGTTTGATGCACACTTGGTAAAAGGAAGTAGTGAAAAAAAAGAAAAAATAAAGGGTGTAGAAATTATATACACAAAGGAAAAAGAAACTGCTGATCACTATATAGAAAAAATACTAGACTCTATCGGTAGAACTAAAAAAGTACGGGTTGCTACATCTGATTGGGTAGAACAACAGATAGTAATGGGTAGAGGTGGAACGAGAGTATCAGCAAGAGAATTAAAATTAGAAATAGGCCAGCATAAGGAAGCTATAAGAAGAAAAAATATCAAGCTAAATGAATCTAATGATCTAATTATAGGAAGGCTAGATAAAGAGACTTTAGAGAAGCTTGAAAAATGGGGAAAGAATAGCTAAATTACTTGACTGATAGAAGTTCATTAATATATAATATGAATTATAAGTTCAAGGGGGACTTTAACTAATTACTGGAGGGGATGTTTTGTGGCCTTAAGCGTACAAAAGGAAACATTAATAGAAACTTATGAAGAATTAAAAGATGAAGTAATTGTTGAAGATGCTAAAAATGGTAATTCTATGGCCTTAGAGTATCTTATCAAGAAGTATAAGAACTTTGTAAGGGCCAAGGCGAGATCTTATTTTTTAATTGGGGCAGATAAAGAAGATATAATTCAAGAAGGGATGATAGGATTATATAAAGCTATCCGCGACTATAATCAAGACAAGCTTACTTCTTTTAGAGCGTTTGCAGAACTTTGCATAACACGACAAATCATAACAGCTATAAAAACAGCTACACGACAGAAACATATACCGCTTAATTCATATGTTTCACTGAATAAACCTATATATGATGAGGAATCAGATAGAACTCTACTTGATGTCTTAACTGGAGTTAAGATTACTGACCCAGAAGAATTAATAATAAGTAGAGAAGAACTAAGAAATATTGAAAGTAAAATTGGGGAAATATTAAGTGACTTAGAATGGGAAGTATTGATTTCATACCTACAAGGTAAATCATATCAAGAGATAGCAGTAGACTTAAAAAGACATGTGAAATCTATTGATAATGCGCTTCAAAGAGTTAAACGAAAACTAGAGAGATACTTGGAAGTAAGAGATTTATAAAAATGTATATAAAGTAAAATTACAGTAACTTTTTGCAGTTGACATTAAACTATGCAAGTAGTAAAATATCTAGGTGGCGAAATGCCCACGTAGCTCAGTAGGTGGAGCACTTGCATGGTAAGCAAGAGGTCACCGGTTCAAGTCCGGTCGTGGGCTCCATATTAAATACATAAATGGAACGCCTAAACTTAAATACTTTGAATTTTGATAAAAATGACTGTTGAGATAGTCATTATTATGTTTTATAAATTGTAAGAGCCTATAAGTGTAAGGAGGAGTAAAAATGGGAAAAGCAAAATTTGAAAGAAATAAGCCACACGTAAACATAGGAACAATAGGACACGTTGACCACGGTAAAACAACATTAACAGCAGCAATCACAATCGTATTAAACAAAAGATTTGGAACAGGAGAAGGAGTAGCATACGATAATATAGATAAAGCTCCAGAAGAAAGAGAAAGAGGAATAACAATATCAACATCACACGTTGAATATGAAACAGATGCTAGACACTATGCACACGTAGACTGTCCAGGCCATGCTGACTACGTAAAGAACATGATTACAGGAGCAGCACAAATGGACGGAGCTATCTTAGTATGTTCAGCAGCAGATGGTCCAATGCCACAAACAAGAGAGCATATATTACTATCAAAACAAGTAGGAGTACCTAAAATAGTAGTATTCTTAAACAAAGCAGACATGGTAAACGACGAAGAACTAATCGAACTAGTAGAAATGGAAGTAAGAGAATTATTAAGCGAATATGAATTCGATGGAGATAACACACCAATCGTAGTAGGATCAGCATTAAAAGCAGTAGAAGATCCAGACGGAGAATGGGGAGACAAAATCGTAGAATTAATGAAAGTAGTAGACGAAACAATCCCAACACCAGAAAGAGATACAGACAAAACATTCTTAATGCCAGTAGAAGACGTATTCTCAATTACAGGTAGAGGAACAGTTGCAACAGGAAGAGTAGAAAGAGGAGTATTAAAAGTACAAGATAACTTAGAAATCATAGGATTAACAGAAGAATCAAGAACAGTAGTATGTACAGGAATTGAAATGTTCAGAAAGTTATTAGACGAAGCGCAAGCAGGAGATAACATAGGAGCATTATTAAGAGGTGTGCAAAGAGACGAGATCGAAAGAGGTCAAGTATTAGCAAAACCAGGAACAATAACACCACATACAAAATTTAAGTCAGAAGTATACGTATTAGGAAAAGAAGAAGGTGGAAGACATACACCATTCTTTGATGGATACAGACCACAATTCTACTTCAGAACAACAGACGTAACAGGATCAATCAAATTAAATGAAGGCGTAGAAATGGTAATGCCAGGAGATAACGCAACATTCACAATAGAATTAATAACACCAATTGCGATGGAAGAAGGATTAAGATTCGCTATTCGTGAAGGTGGTAGAACAGTAGGAGCTGGAGTAGTTACTGAGATCTTAGGATAATTTTATGATTTATCTATATAGATGAATAGACTAGGTCTTTTGACCTAGTCTTTTTAAAAGCATTATTTGATTAAAAGTCAAGGATTATGTTAAAACTATACTATTAGTATAGGTAAAAAAGCTACTTTTTAACTTAAATTTGGTAGTGATGAAATAGGTCTTATGGAGTATTGATTGCATGCCTATATATGTAGTTTTTTATTGACATATAAAATGATTTATGATAATTTATATAAAGTGGTATAGTCATCTTTGGGTTAATCTGCCCTGATGCAGTTACTTATATATAGAAGTGGTCTAATATGTAGGAGGTGTTCACAGTGAGAAATAAAGTTACATTAGCATGTACAGAGTGTAAGCAAAGAAACTACGACACTATGAAAAATAAAAAAAATGATCCAGATAGAATAGAAATGAAAAAATACTGTAAATTCTGTCGTACTCATACACTCCATAAAGAAACTAAGTAATATATTAAATTCGTGTAAAAGGGATGTGAAGTGGGATGTCGGCTCAAACTAACACAGAAAAAGGAATGAACAAGAGAGCTGGATTTTTTAAGGGAGTAAAAGCAGAATTAAAAAAAGTAACTTGGCCAACGAAAAAAGAACTAATTAATGATACAATAATTGTATTAGTAATGTGTACAATAGTATCTTTAATAGTGTGGCTCATAGATACAGGATTACATCGTTTATTGTCATTGATATTAAGATAATATGATGAAGGAGGTAGAGACCTTTAAAGGTCTTGAAAATATGACAGATAGGTCAGAAAAAGGTAATTGGTATGTAGTTCATACTTATTCAGGTCATGAGAATAAGGTTAAGGCTAATATCGAGAAACTAGTTGAAAATAGAGGTATGCAAGACGTTGTTTTTAGTGTAAAGGTGCCGACTGAAGAATACACTGAAAGTAAAAACGGAAAGAAAAAGACAAAAGAGAGAAAGATGTTTCCAGGATATGTCTTAGTTAAAATGATAATGACAGATGAATCCTGGTACCTAGTAAGGAATACTAGAGGCGTTACAGGATTTGTTGGACCAGGATCAAAGCCTGTTCCATTAAGTGATGATGAAATCAAGACATTAGGGGTACAAGATATTCTACCTCGAATAGACATAAATGAAGGCGAATTCGTTAAAGTAAAATCTGGACCTTTTGAAAATCTAGAAGGTTCTGTTCAAAATATAGATAATGAAAGAAGAAAACTCAAAGTTTTCGTTTCTATGTTTGGAAGAGAAACTCTTGTAGAATTAGATTTTGAACAAGTAGAGAAGATATACTAAATAATAGCTAAAAAGCTAAACAAGCTTTATTATAAATAGATATTTTAATTGTGGGCTGTTAAAGTACCACTAAATATACGAGGAGGTGTGAGGAAAATGGCAAAAAAAGTTATAGCTGTTGTTAAACTACAAATTCCAGCTGGTAAAGCTACTCCAGCGCCACCAGTAGGTACAGCATTAGGACCTCATGGTGTAAATATAATGCAGTTTACAAAAGAGTTTAATGCTAAAACTGCAGATCAAGCTGGTATGATCATTCCAGTTGTGCTCACTGTTTATCAAGATAGATCATTCTCATTCATAACTAAGACTCCTCCAGTTGCAGTACTACTTAAAAAAGCAGTAGGAATTGAATCTGGATCAGGAGTACCAAATAAAACTAAAGTTGCTACAATCTCAAAAGATAAAGTAAAAGAGATTGCAGAAATAAAAATGCCAGACTTAAATGCAGGAAGCATTGAAGCTGCTATAAGCATGATTACTGGAACAGCAAGAAGTATGGGTATTGTTGTAGAAGAGTAATTATTTGCTAAATAGTGGGAGGTAAATATAACCGTTATTACCACCAAGGAGGTTTGTAAAATGGCTAAAAGAGGTAAAAATTATCAAGAAAGTTCAAAATTAATTAACAAAGATAATTTATATGATGTAAATGAAGCTATAGAGCTAGTTCAACAAACAGCAAAAGCTAAATTTGATGAAACTATAGAATTATCAATTAAACTTGGTGTTGATCCAAGACATGCAGATCAACAAGTTAGAGGAGCAGTTGTTTTACCACATGGTACAGGAAAAACTAGAAAAGTTCTTGTATTTGCTAAAGGTGAAAAAGCTACAGAAGCTACAAATGCCGGAGCAGATTATGTAGGAGCAGAAGAATTAGTAGCTAAAATTCAAGGTGAAAACTGGTTTGATTTTGATGTAGTAGTTGCAACTCCAGACATGATGGGGGTTGTAGGTAGATTAGGTAGAGTATTAGGACCTAAAGGCTTAATGCCAAACCCAAAATCAGGAACAGTTACTTTTGAAGTTGAAAAAGCAATTAATGATATTAAAGCAGGTAAAGTTGAATATAGAGTAGACAAAACAAGTATAGTTCACGTTCCAGTTGGAAAAGCTTCTTTTGGAACAGAAAAATTAAAAGAAAACTTTGATGCGTTATTAGAAGCTATCATAAAAGCTAAGCCAGCGGCAGCTAAAGGAAAATATTTAAAAAGCGTTGTAATTTCAAGTACAATGGGCCCTGGAATTAAAATAAATGCACAAAAATTAATGGATTAATAAAAAGTATATTGACAATAGATAAGCATAGATGATATAATTCATTCTGTTATTAAGTGAATAAAATCCGTAGACAGTAGGTACTCATTATGAGTTTAAAGTGGCCTACCGAGGAATGGATATAGATTTATAAATTCGAAATCTGAGGTCTTTCCATGTCTACGGGGAAAGACCTTTTATATTTTAGGTAAGTTTAGGATAGAGTTTTCGGCATAAGGAGGTGAAACCTACATGAGCTCATCATTAGAATTAAAAAAACAGGTTGTTGACGAAATTAAAGAAAAGATCACTGGATCTCAATCTGTTGTACTTGTTGACTATAGAGGATTAAGTGTTGAAGAAATAACTGATCTTAGAAAGAAATATAGAGAAGCTGGTGTAGATTATAAAGTTTATAAAAATACATTAATGAGACTTGCGTTTAAAGATGCTGGATTAGAAGACTTTAATCAATATCTTACAGGTCCAAATGCTGTAGCTTTTAGTAATGATCCAGTTGCTCCAGCTAAAATTACAAGTGAGTTTTCTAAAGATCATAAAGACTTAGAAATTAAAGCTGGTATAGTTGATGGTAAGTTAATTGATTTAGATGAAATCAAAGAACTTGCAGAGTTACCTTCAAGAGAAGTACTTGTTGCCAAAGCTCTTGGTGGCTTAAATGCTCCAATTACAGGATTTGTTAACGTACTTCAAGGTAATATTAGAAATCTTGTATATGCTTTAAATGCTATTAAAGATAAGCAAGAAGCTTAATGATAGAAAGCTATAATAAAAACTATCAAATATTAAAATGAAATTAAAAATTAAGTGAATATAATGGAGGGAATTTACCATGGCAAGCGAAAAAGTATTAAGTTTAATAGAAGAGGTTAAAAATCTTACTGTATTAGAATTATCAGAATTAGTTAAAGCATTAGAAGAAGAATTTGGAGTAAGCGCTGCGGCTCCTGTAGCAGTAGCAGCAGCAGGTGGAGCAGCACCAGCAGCAGGTGGAGCAGCTGAAGAAAAAACTGAATTTGATGTAGTTTTAGCTAGCGCTGGTGGAGAAAAAATAAAAGTTATCAAAGTAGTTAGAGAAATAACTGGATTAGGATTAAAAGAAGCTAAAGAATTAGTAGATAATGCTCCAAAAGCATTAAAAGAAGGAGTTTCAAAAGAAGAAGCTGAAGAAATGAAAGCTAAATTATCAGAAGTTGGAGCTACAGTAGAAGTAAAATAATTAGTTTTAAACTTTTTAATAAATAGAAAAAGGCCTCATTTTTATATGAAGCCTTTTTTTATCCGTATATATGGAAAAATTTTAAAAGTGATTATGTAAAAATATAGCAAATATATCATATCAATTGTTCTATTTATTATAAATTATACGATCATAGAACGATATAAAAAAACCCCCATACTTTTGACATATGCTTTAAATTTCCTTACTTGACAACTTTATTTTAGTGTGATAATATTATAAAATGCAAAATAGGCGATTTTGTCAAGTTTTTTTTGAATAAAATAAGATTAATATGGAAACATTATAATAGATACAATAAATGTAAATTTTACCATCAGAGAAATAAGATGGTTTAGTTTTGACTATTAGTTTTGATAAGGGGTGAATTACAATGGTGCATCCTGTTTCAGTAGGCAAACGGGTTCGTATGAGTTATTCTAGGATTGATGAAGTATTGGAATTACCAGACTTAATTGAGGTACAAAAAAGGTCATATGAATGGTTTATTAAAGAAGGACTGAAAGAAGTTTTTGAGGATATTTCTCCTATAAAAGATTATACAGGAAACCTAATTTTAGAGTTTGTAGATTATTCACTTGGTGAAGAATCAAAGTATGATGAAGAAGAATCAAAAGAAAGAGATGTAAATTATGCAGCACCATTAAAAGTAAAAATTAGGTTAATAAATAAAGAGACAGGAGAAGTAAAAGAGCAAGAAGTGTTTATGGGTGATCTGCCTTTAATGACTGATAAAGGTACATTCATAATTAACGGTGCCGAGAGAGTTATAGTAAGCCAACTTGTAAGATCACCTAGTGTTTATTTTTCACAAGAAATAGATAAGATGGGTAAAAGACTATATTCTTCAACTGTTATTCCAAATAGAGGTGCTTGGTTAGAGTACGAAACGGATTCAAATGATATAGTATATGTTAGAGTAGATAGAACAAGAAAATTACCTATTACAATATTACTTAGATCACTAGGATATGGCTCAAATTCATCTATAGTAGAACTTTTAGGCGAAAGTGAACAACTTTTAAAAACATTAGAAAAAGATAGCACTAAAACAGAAGAAGAAGCATTATTAGAGATATATAAAAGACTTAGACCAGGAGAGCCACCTACTATAGATAGTGCAAGAACTTTATTTGAATCGCTCTTCTTTGATCCTAAAAGATATGATTTAGCTAAAGTAGGAAGATATAAATTTAATAAAAAGCTTTCATTATATAACAGAATAATGAATAGAAGATCGGCTGATACGATAATTGATCCAAACACTGGAGAGATACTAGTAGAAAAAGAGGCAAAAATATCTAGAGATAAGGCATTAGAAATTGAGGCTGCTGGAATTAATGAAGTGAGTATTCTAACTGATGACAACAAAGTAGTTAAAGTATTAGGAAATCACTTTGTTGATATTAAAGCTTTTAATTTACCTTTTTCTATAGAAGATTTAGGATTAAAAGAGAAAGTTTATTATCCTGTAATGAAAAAGTTAATAGATGAATATAGCAATCCAGATGACCTTAAAGATGCTATAAAAGAAAATATTAGAGAGCTTTCTCCAAAACATATAACAATCCCTGATATAGTTGCGTCTGTTAACTACGAATTTAATCTATTTTTTGGTGTAGGAATTATAGATGATATAGATCATCTTGGAAATAGAAGACTACGTTCTGTTGGAGAGCTTTTACAGAATCAATTTAGAATAGGTCTATCAAGAATGGAAAGAGTGGTCAGAGAAAGAATGACTATTCAGGATATAGATGTTGTAACTCCACAAACATTAATAAATATTAGACCAGTTACATCATCTATAAAAGAATTTTTTGGTAGTAGCCAGTTATCTCAATTTATGGACCAAACAAACCCGTTAGCTGAATTAACTAATAAAAGAAGAATGTCGGCTTTAGGACCTGGTGGACTTAGTAGAGACAGAGCTGGATTTGAGGTTAGGGACGTTCATCATTCGCATTATGGAAGAATGTGTCCTATAGAAACACCAGAGGGGCCAAATATCGGACTTATTACTTCTTTAACTACTTATGCTAGAATAAATGATTACGGATTTATAGAAGTTCCTTTTAGAAAGGTAGATAAAGAAAATTACAAAGCTACGTATGAAATTGAATATTTAACTGCTGACGTTGAAGATGAGCTGATAGTAGCTCAGTCTAATGAACCTTTAGACGAAGAAGGAAGATTCATAAACAAAAGACTTATTGCAAGGGCTAAAAATGGGGCTATTGATGTTGTTCCAAGAACAGAAATAGACTATATGGACGTATCACCTAAGCAAATAGTTTCTGTTGGTACGGCTATGATACCATTCTTGGAGAATGACGATGCCAATAGAGCGTTGATGGGTGCTAACATGCAACGTCAGGCTGTGCCTTTATTAAAAACAGAAGCACCTATAGTAGGAACTGGTATAGAATATAGAGCTGCTAAAGATTCAGGTGCTGTAGTGGTATCTAAGCATAGTGGTGTTGTTACCAAGGTAACTGCTGATGAGATACTTGTAAAGAGGGACGAGAATGGTCAAGTAGATAAATATAAATTACTTAAATTTAAACGTTCGAACCAAGGTACTTGTGTAAACCAAAGACCTATAGTATCTAAAAACGAAAAGATAGAAAAAGGTCAGGTTATTGCAGATGGGCCTTCAACTGATCAAGGTGAAATAGCTCTTGGAAAGAACTTATTAATAGCATTCATGACTTGGGAAGGGTACAACTATGAAGATGCTATATTAATAAATGAGAGACTTGTAAAAGAAGATGTGCTTACTTCTGTTCACATAGAAGAGTACGAATCTGAAGCAAGGGATACTAAACTTGGACCAGAAGAAATTACTAGAGATATTCCTAATGTAGGGGAAGAATCGTTAAAAGACTTAGATGAAAGAGGTATCATTAGGATTGGAGCAGAAGTAGGAGCTAATGATATATTAGTTGGTAAGGTAACTCCAAAAGGAGAAACTGAGTTAACGGCAGAAGAAAGACTTCTAAGAGCTATATTTGGTGAAAAGGCCAGAGAAGTTAGAGATACTTCATTAAGAGTACCTCATGGTGAAACTGGTATAATAGTTGATGTAAGAGTATTTACTAGAGAAAATGGAGACGAACTTACACCAGGAGTTAACCAATTAGTAAGAGTATATATAGCAACTAAACGTAAAATAAACGTTGGAGATAAAATGTGTGGTCGACATGGTAATAAGGGTGTCGTTTCAAGAATACTTCCTGAAGAAGATATGCCTTTCTTACCAGATGGAACCTCACTAGATATTGTGTTAAATCCACTAGGGGTTCCTTCTCGTATGAACATCGGTCAGGTTCTTGAGGTTCACTTAGGGCTAGCTGCTAAGAAAGCTGGTTGGATGATAGCTACTCCTGTATTTGATGGAGCTAATGAAGATGATATAAAAGATGCACTTAAAGATGTAGGCCTACCAGAGAGTGGTAAGATATGGCTAAGAGATGGAAGAAGCGGAGCAACATTTGATAATCCAGTTACAGTTGGATATATGTATATGCTTAAACTGCATCATCTTGTTGATGATAAAATACATGCTAGATCTACAGGTCCATATTCATTAGTTACTCAACAACCACTAGGCGGTAAAGCTCAGTTTGGTGGTCAAAGATTTGGAGAAATGGAGGTTTGGGCGTTAGAAGCATATGGAGCTGCCCATACTCTTCAAGAAATCTTAACTGTTAAGTCAGATGATGTCGTAGGTCGTGTTAAAACTTATGAGGCTATAGTTAAAGGAGAGAATATTCCAGAACCAGGAATACCTGAATCCTTCAAAGTATTGATAAAAGAGTTACAAAGTTTATCATTAGATGTTAAGGTTCTTACAGAAGAAGATGATGAAATAGAAATCAAAGAATCTGTAGAAGATGAAATAAATGAATTAACTATAGGATTTGAAGCGGAAGAAATGGAAGTACAGTATGATCCTAACGAAGAAGATAATCAAAATGAATCAATTAATAGTGATACAAGTGATACAGAAAATGATGATTATGATGTAGATATTGATAATTTTGATGAAGATAGTATAAACTTCGATGAAGAAGATGTAGTTTTTGAAGAGGATCTATTTGAAGATGACTTTGATGAAGAATAAAAGTATTAACTACATTCAAACTATTTAAAAGAAGGGAGAGAAAGCTCCTTGTTCGAACTTGATAATTTTGACTCAATAAGAATTAGTTTAGCATCTCCTGAAAAGATTAGACAATGGTCTAATGGAGAGGTAAAAAAACCAGAAACTATTAACTATAGGACATTAAAACCAGAGAAGGAAGGACTTTTCTGTGAAAAAATATTTGGTCCTACAAAAGACTGGGAGTGTCACTGCGGTAAGTACAAAAGAGTTAGATACAAAGGTGTAGTTTGTGATAGATGTGGAGTTGAAGTTACGAAAGCTAAAGTGAGAAGAGAAAGAATGGGGCATATAGAGCTAGCAGCCCCAGTCTCTCATATATGGTACTTTAAAGGAATACCAAGTAGAATGGGACTTATATTAGATATGTCTCCTAGAGCTTTAGAAAAAGTATTATACTTCGCGTCTTATATAGTTGTAGACACAGGAGATACACCTCTTTCAGAAAAACAACTTTTAAGTGAAAGAGAGTATAGAGAAGCTGTAGATAAGTATGGTAAAAAGTTTAAAGCTTCTATGGGAGCTGAAGCTGTAAAAGATCTTTTAGCAAAGATAGATTTAGATAGAGAAGCTAAAGAACTAAGATTGCAACTAAAAGATAGTTCAGGACAAAAGAAAATAAGAATAATAAGAAGACTTGAAGTTGTTGAAGCATTTAGACAGTCAAAGAATAGACCTGACTGGATGGTACTTGATGTTATTCCTGTTATACCACCAGATTTAAGACCTATGGTACAACTTGACGGAGGAAGATTTGCAACTTCAGATCTAAATGACTTATATAGAAGAGTTATAAATAGAAATAATAGATTAAAAAGGTTATTAGACTTAGGCGCACCAGATATTATAGTAAGAAATGAAAAAAGAATGCTTCAAGAAGCTGTTGATGCTCTTATAGATAATGGAAGAAGAGGTAGACCAGTTACTGGTCCAGGAAACAGACCTCTCAAATCATTATCTGATATGCTTAAAGGTAAACAAGGTAGATTTAGACAAAACTTACTAGGTAAAAGGGTTGACTACTCAGGACGTTCGGTTATAGTTGTTGGACCTGAGCTTAAGTTCTATCAATGTGGATTACCGAAAAAGATGGCTTTAGAGCTGTTCAAACCTTTTGTTATGAAGAGATTGGTTAATGAAGGGTACGCTCATAATATAAAGAGTGCTAAAAGAATGGTTGAAAAAGTTAAGCCAGTAGTTTGGGATGTGTTGGAGTCAGTAATAAAAGAACACCCAGTATTACTTAACCGTGCACCTACACTACACAGACTTGGAATTCAAGCATTTGAGCCTATATTGGTAGAAGGTAAGGCTATTAAGCTACATCCACTTGTATGTACTGCTTATAATGCTGACTTTGATGGGGATCAAATGGCTGTACACGTTCCATTATCAACAGAGGCACAAGCTGAAGCTAGGTTTATAATGCTTTCTACAAATAACATTCTAGCGCCAAAAGATGGTAGACCAATTACAACCCCTACTCAGGATATGGTATTAGGTAGTTATTATCTGACTGTTGAAAGTCCTGGGGAATTAGGTGAAGGTATGATTTTCAAGGATTTCGAAGAGATGTTGATGGCATATCAAAATGGGGCTGTAGGCTTACATGCAAAGGTTAAAGTAAGAAAAAGATTAGATGAAAATGATAAAGGAAAACTTGTTGAAAGTACTGTCGGTAGATTTATATTTAATGAACATTTACCACAAGACTTGGGATTTGTAGATAGAACTCAAGATAAGTATTCTTTAGAAATAGATATGTTAGTTGATAAGAAAATGTTAGGAAAAATAATTGATAAATGTTATAGAAAACATGGAAATACTATAACATCAATAGTTTTAGATCATGTAAAATCTACAGGATTTAAATTCTCTACTAGAGGAGCTATAACTGTTAGTATCGAAGATATCATAGTTCCAGATGAAAAAGAAGTATATATTTCAGAGGCTGAAGAATTAGTTGATAAATATGAAAAGTCATATAGAAGAGGATTAATTTCAGACGAGGAAAGATATGAAAGAGTAATCGAAGTATGGAATAAGACAACTGAAAGAGTAACTGAAGCACTTATGAATAATCTAGATAGTTTAAATAATATTTTCATAATGGCTCACTCAGGAGCAAGGGGTAGTAAAAATCAGATAAGACAGCTTGCTGGTATGAGGGGACTTATGGCAAATGCTTCAGGAAGAACAGTTGAACAGCCTATAAGATCTAACTTCAGGGAAGGTCTGACAGTTCTAGAGTTCTTTACTTCTACGCATGGTTCTAGAAAGGGACTAGCAGATACAGCACTAAGAACTGCCGATTCAGGTTATCTAACAAGAAGATTAGTAGACGTAAGTCAAGATGTTATAGTTAGAGAAGAAGACTGTGGGACAGAAGAAGGTCTATTAACCAGAGCCTTTAAGGATGGTAAAGAAGTAATAGAAGAGCTATGGGATAGAATAGAAGGTAGATATAGTTTTGATGACGTAATTAATCCTAATACTGGACAATTAATAGTTAAAGCTGGAGAATTGATAACAGAAGATATAGCAGATACAATTATTGCAGCAGGAATAGAAGAAGTTAAAATAAGAACTGTTTTAGGATGTAAAACAAGACATGGAGTATGTTCTAAGTGTTACGGTAGAAATCTTGCTACAGGTAATTCAGTAAATATCGGAGAATCTGTTGGTGTAATAGCAGCACAATCTATAGGAGAACCTGGTACACAGCTTACAATGCGTACATTCCATACTGGTGGGGTAGCTGGAGCTGATATTACTCAAGGTCTTCCAAGGGTTGAAGAATTATTTGAGGCTAGAAAACCAAAAGGACTAGCGATTATATCTGAAATTGCAGGTACAATTAGTATAAATGAAGCTAAAAGAAGAAAAGAAGTTATAGTAACTGGTGAAGATGGAGAGGCAACTAGTTATAGTATACCTTATGGATCAAGATTAAAAGTGAAAGAGGGAGATGTTATAGAAGCCGGAGATGAAATCACAGAAGGATCTGTAAACCCTCATGATATTTTAAGTATAAAAGGTATAGCCGGTGTTCAATCTTATCTTGTAAAAGAAGTTCAAAGAGTTTATAGAATGCAAGAGGTTGACATCAACGATAAGCATATTGAAGTTATAGTAAGACAAATGTTAAATAAAGTTAAGATAGAAGATTCAGGAGATACAGATTTATTACCAGGTGGACTAGTAAATATCTTTGAATTTAATGAAGAAAATGAACGTATAGAGTCCGAAGGTGGAAAACCAGCTGTAGGTAAAAGAGTGTTACTTGGTATAACAAAAGCTTCATTAGCTACTGAATCATTCTTATCAGCTGCTTCATTCCAAGAAACTACGAGGGTGTTGACGGAAGCAGCGATAAAAGGTAAAGAAGACAACTTAATAGGATTGAAAGAGAATGTTCTTATAGGTAAACTTATACCTGCAGGTACAGGAATGAAAAAGTACAAGGATATAGCTATAAGTACAGAGACAGAAGAGGAAACAGAAAATGAGTTAAATGATATAGATGTTGTTGACACTATAAACAACTGATGATAAAATGTACTAGTGTGTAAATTTGTATGGTTGACTCTTTTGTTATCAAAGAAGATTATGTGGGATTTACCCACGTAATCTTCTAGATATTTAAAGTAGGAGGAAACTATAGTGTTACAGAGTCTTAAAGAAGCCAAAAAGGTAGTAGGTACTAAACAGGCCAAAAGAGCAATAATTAATGATGAAGTAGAAGTCTTATTTGTTGCTAAAGATGCAGAGTCTAGAGTAGTTAATGGCTTAGTTGACTTATGTAAAGAAAAATCTATAGAGATTGTATATGTAGACAGCATGAAAGAATTAGGAAAGGCCTGTGGAATTGATGTTAGCGCAGCTTCTGCTGCTATACTAAAATAAGCAAAATTTTGGAGGGAGGTGCTTTAATGCCAACAATTAGCCAATTAGTAAAAAAAGGAAGAGAAAAAGTTACTTCTAAGTCTAAATCTGCACACTTAGGTATTAACTATAACTCATTAAAGAAAAAAGTTACAAAAATAAATGCACCACAAAAAAGAGGTGTTTGTACAGCTGTTAAAACTGTAACTCCTAAAAAACCTAACTCAGCTTTAAGAAAAATTGCCAGAGTTAGACTTACAAATGGGTTAGAAGTTAGTGCTTATATCCCAGGTATAGGACACAACTTACAAGAGCATAGTGTTGTTCTTATAAGAGGTGGTAGAGTAAAAGACTTACCAGGGGTTAGATACCATATTGTAAGAGGAACTTTAGATACAGCAGGTGTAGATAAGAGAATGCAATCAAGATCTAAATATGGTGCTAAAAAACCTAAGAAATAATAAATATTTATTATAAAATAGTGCGGAGAAATGCAGTGACTTTATCTGTTATTTAAATAACAGATAAAGACTGTTTATATATATGCATTTTGTGCACTACGACATCTTAGTTTTGTCGAGTACCTATGATCTAATCTTTGAATAGTTAAGGAGGGAAGAAGCGTGCCAAGAAAAGGACATGTGCCAAAAAGAAGTGTTATGCCTGATCCGATTTATAAAGATAAGGTTATAACTAAGTTAGTAAATCAAATAATGTTAGATGGTAAAAAAGGTAAAGCTCAAAAAATAGTATATGGTGCACTTGATTATGTAAAAGAGCAAACTGGAGAAGAGCCTATAGAAGTATTCTACAGAGCTTTAAATAACATAATGCCTGTATTAGAGGTTAAAGCAAGACGTGTTGGTGGAGCAACTTATCAAGTACCTATAGAAGTAAGACCAGATAGAAGAGAAACTATAGGATTAAGATGGCTTGTTGACTACTCTAGAAAAAGAGGAGAAAGAACTATGGTTCAAAAACTAGCTAAAGAACTTTTAGATGCTGCTAACAATACAGGAGCAAGTGTTAAAAAGAAAGAAGATACTCATAAAATGGCAGAGGCTAATAAAGCTTTCGCACATTACAGATGGTAATAAGAAAGATACTGTCGAAAATATGATTATAAATATATTTTGCGGAAAACCTATATGCAGTGTTGTAAACAGTAGAAGAAAGGAGGAATACTGTGCCTAGAGAATTTTCCCTAGAAAAAACTAGAAACATCGGTATCATGGCTCACATTGATGCTGGAAAAACAACAACTACCGAAAGAATTTTGTTCTATACAGGAAGAACTCATAAGATAGGTGAGACTCATGAAGGTTCAGCTACTATGGACTGGATGGAGCAAGAACAAGAAAGAGGAATTACTATAACTTCTGCGGCTACTACAGCTCAATGGAAGAATCATAGAGTAAATATCATAGATACGCCAGGACACGTGGATTTCACTGTTGAAGTAGAAAGATCTCTTCGTGTTCTCGATGGTGCAGTAGCAGTTTTCTGTGCAAAAGGTGGAGTTGAGCCGCAATCAGAAACTGTTTGGCGTCAAGCAGATAAATATGGAGTACCACGTTTAGCATTTGTAAACAAAATGGATATATTAGGTGCTGATTTTTATAGAGCAGTTGATATGATGAAAGAGAGATTAAGAACTAACGCTGTTCCACTTCAATTACCTATAGGTAAGGAAGATACTTTTGTTGGAATGGTTGACCTTGTAAATATGAATGCTATTGTTTACAAAGATGATCTTGGAATGCAATTTGATGTAGTAGAAATACCTGAAGACATGAAAGCTGAAGCAGAAGAATATAGAGAGGCTTTATTAGAAGCTATAGCTGATCAAAATGAAGAGCTTATGATGAAGTACTTAGAAGGAGAAGAAATTAGTGTAGATGAAATTAAAGATGCAATAAGAAAAGCTACACTATCAGTACAAATAACTCCTGTTTTCTGTGGATCAGCGTATAAAAACAAAGGTGTTCAATCATTACTAGATGGTGTTATAGACTTCATGCCAGCACCTACAGATGTTGCATCTATAAAAGGAGTTAAGCCTAACTCAGATGAAGAAGATGAAAGACATTCATCTGATGAAGAACCATTTGCTGCATTAGCATTTAAAATTATGACTGACCCTTATGTTGGTAAGTTAGCCTTTTTCAGAGTTTATTCTGGAATTCTTGAATCAGGTTCATATGTATTAAACTCAACAAAAGGTAAAAAAGAAAGAATCGGTCGTATACTACAAATGCATGCTAATAAAAGAGAAGAAATCGAAAGAGTTTATTCTGGAGATATAGCAGCAGCAGTAGGTCTTAAAGATACAACTACTGGAGATACTCTTTGTGATGAAAATCATCCAATTATACTAGAATCAATGGAATTCCCAGAACCAGTTATTGAGGTTGCTATAGAGCCAAAAACTAAAGCTGGTCAAGATAAAATGGGTATAGCTTTAGCAAAATTAGCTGAAGAAGATCCTACTTTTAGAACTTATACTAATCAAGAAACTGGTCAAACAATCATTGGTGGTATGGGTGAGCTTCACTTAGAGATTATCGTAGATAGACTTTTAAGAGAGTTCAAAGTTGAAGCTAATGTAGGTAGTCCACAAGTAGCTTATAAAGAATCAATTACTAAGCCAGCCGATGTTGAAGCTAAATATGCTAGACAATCTGGTGGTCGTGGACAATATGGTCATGTTAAAATTAAGATGGAACCAAGAGAACCTGGTGAAGGTTATGAGTTTGTTAATAAGATAACTGGAGGAGCTATTCCTAAAGAATATATTCCAGCTGTTGATAATGGTATCCAAGAAGCTATGCAAAATGGTATATTAGCAGGATATCCAGTATTAGACTTTAGAGTTACACTTTATGATGGTTCATATCATGATGTTGACTCTTCAGAAATGGCATTTAAAATTGCCGGTTCTATGGCATTTAAAGAGGGTATGAAAAAAGCTAGTCCAGTAATTCTTGAACCATACATGAGAGTTGAAGTTACTGTACCAGAAGAGTACATGGGAGATGTTATCGGAGACTTAAACTCAAGAAGAGGTAGAGTTGAAGGTATGGAATCAAGATCAGGTGCTCAAATTATCAGAGCATTTGTACCACTTTCAGAAATGTTTGGATATGCAACAGACCTTCGTTCAAATACTCAAGGTCGTGGAACGTATTCAATGGTATTTGATCATTATGAATCACTTCCAAATAGTATAGCTGAAAAAATAATGAATAAATAATTTAAATAAATTTTAATTTTGTATAAAGGTAAGGAGGAATAAAAATGGGAAAAGCAAAATTTGAAAGAAATAAGCCACACGTAAACATAGGAACAATAGGACACGTTGACCACGGTAAAACAACATTAACAGCAGCAATCACAATCGTATTAAACAAAAGATTTGGAACAGGAGAAGGAGTAGCATACGATAATATAGATAAAGCTCCAGAAGAAAGAGAAAGAGGAATAACAATATCAACATCACACGTTGAATATGAAACAGATGCTAGACACTATGCACACGTAGACTGTCCAGGCCATGCTGACTACGTAAAGAACATGATTACAGGAGCAGCACAAATGGACGGAGCTATCTTAGTATGTTCAGCAGCAGATGGTCCAATGCCACAAACAAGAGAGCATATATTACTATCAAAACAAGTAGGAGTACCTAAAATAGTAGTATTCTTAAACAAAGCAGACATGGTAAACGACGAAGAACTAATCGAACTAGTAGAAATGGAAGTAAGAGAATTATTAAGCGAATATGAATTCGATGGAGATAACACACCAATCGTAGTAGGATCAGCATTAAAAGCAGTAGAAGATCCAGACGGAGAATGGGGAGACAAAATCGTAGAATTAATGAAAGTAGTAGACGAAACAATCCCAACACCAGAAAGAGATACAGACAAAACATTCTTAATGCCAGTAGAAGACGTATTCTCAATTACAGGTAGAGGAACAGTTGCAACAGGAAGAGTAGAAAGAGGAGTATTAAAAGTACAAGATAACTTAGAAATCATAGGATTAACAGAAGAATCAAGAACAGTAGTATGTACAGGAATTGAAATGTTCAGAAAGTTATTAGACGAAGCGCAAGCAGGAGATAACATAGGAGCATTATTAAGAGGTGTGCAAAGAGACGAGATCGAAAGAGGTCAAGTATTAGCAAAACCAGGAACAATAACACCACATACAAAATTTAAGTCAGAAGTATACGTATTAGGAAAAGAAGAAGGTGGAAGACATACACCATTCTTTGATGGATACAGACCACAATTCTACTTCAGAACAACAGACGTAACAGGATCAATCAAATTAAATGAAGGCGTAGAAATGGTAATGCCAGGAGATAACGCAACATTCACAATAGAATTAATAACACCAATTGCGATGGAAGAAGGATTAAGATTCGCTATTCGTGAAGGTGGTAGAACAGTAGGAGCTGGAGTAGTTACTGAGATCTTAGGATAATTTTTAGTGACTCAAAGCTTTTAAATAAATAGATAGATTTAATATTAGTATTTGTGTAACAACGTATATAAATGTGTAACAACGGCTAGAATTCAAATAGATGAATAAAGGAGAGGGGTATACCCTCTCTTTTATTATTAAACTTAGAAAAAAATAAAAAAAATTTATAAAAAGGCTTGAGTTTTATAGAGATATACTATAAAATAGTATGGTATGTGGTTGACATGCGATGAGACAAAAGGTTGCTTAGATATTTAGAACTAAGGTAATTTTTGTTGAGAATGTCCGGCTTAGAATCGGGCGACAGGTTGCCGAGGTAATTTACCGTTTAAATACAACACACCCGGTTGAGTGTATCGGCGATCATTGTCGCATGTAGGATATTAGCATGCGATAGAAGGAGGGAATTTTAATGTCAAACAAACAAAAAATTAGAATTAGATTAAAAGCTTATGATCATGAGTTACTTGACTCATCAGCACAAAAAATTGTAGAAACTGCTAAGAGAACAGGTGCTAACGTTTCAGGACCTATACCTCTTCCAACAGAAAAACAAGTTATTACAATTTTAAGAGCTGTACACAAGTACAAAGACTCTAGAGAGCAATTTGAACAAAGAACTCATAAGAGATTAATTGATATTCTAAGCCCTACATCAAAGACAGTTGACTCTCTAATGAGACTTAACTTACCAGCAGGTGTAGATATAGAAATTAAATTATAAGTAGAGATAAAACAAACACTCTGCTTAGTATGATTACACAATAGTGTAATCCGCTGTAAGACTTTAGGAGGTGTTTAGTGTGAAAACAATATTAGGTAAAAAAATTGGTATGACTCAGATATTTACTGAAGATGGAACAGTTATACCTGTTACAGTAGTCGAAGCAGGACCTATAGTAGTTGTTCAAAAGAAAACTGTAGAAAAAGATGGATACAATGCTATACAAATAGGTTATGGTGAAGTTAAAGAGAGAAGAATAAACAAGCCATTAAAAGGTCATTTCGATAAATCAAATCTTAACTATAAAAAAGTTTTAAGAGAAGTTAGATTAGAAAACGTGGACCAATATGAGGTAGGACAAGAAATAAAAGCTGATGTCTTCGCTGAAGGCGATAAAATAGACGTAAGTGGTGTTTCAAAAGGTAAAGGATTCCAAGGTTCTATTAAAAGACATAATCAAAGTAGAGGACCAATGAGTCACGGTTCTAAATACCATAGAGGAGTAGGAGCTTTAAGTGCGGCTACTTATCCTGGAAGAGTATTTAAAGGAAGAAAGTTACCAGGTCATATGGGACACGAAAATGTAACAGTTCAAAACCTTGAAGTAGTAAGAGTAGACTCTGAAAAGAACTACATTTTAGTTAGAGGAGCTGTTCCAGGACCAAAAGGTGGATTATTAACAATAAAACAAAGCGTTAAAGCTTCAAAATAAGGTAAGTTCTGAAGAAAGGAGGATGTTACTATGCCTAAGGTAGCATTATATAACGTATCAGGTCAACAGATTGGCGATATAGAATTGAGTGATGCTGTATTTGGAGTTGAAGTTAATGAGCACGTAATATACGAAGTTGTTAAAAGTCAACTTGCAAATAAAAGACAAGGAACTCAATCAGCTAAAACAAGAGCAGAAGTAAGAGGTGGCGGTAGAAAGCCATGGAGACAAAAAGGAACAGGTAGAGCTCGTCAAGGAAGTATAAGAGCCCCACAATGGGTAGGTGGTGGAGTTGTATTTGCTCCGAAACCAAGAGACTATAGCTATAAAGTACCTAAAAAAGTTAGAAAACTAGCTATGAAGTGTGCTTTAAGTTCAAAAGTAGAAAATAGTGAAATAATAGTTCTAGATGAATTAAGTTTAGCGCAACCAAAAACAAAAGATATGGTAAATATATTAAAAAGCGTAAACTCAGCTAAAAAAGCATTAGTTGTAATGGCTGAAAAAGATGAAAATGTTGTTAAATCAGCTAACAACATTCCAGGAGTAGAAACTACATTAGTTAATACTTTAAACGTATATGATATATTAAAATATGATTCTTTCATAATAACTAAGGAAGCTGTTAAAAAAGTGGAGGAGGTGTATGCATAATGCGTAGCCCACACGACATTATCATAAAGCCAGTTGTTACTGAGCAAAGTATGAGCAACATGTCAGAAGGTAAGTATACTTTTGTTGTTGATAAAAAAGCTAACAAGACTGAAATAAAAAATGCTATAGAAAAAGTATTCGGAGTTAAAGTAGAACAAGTAAACACTATGAATATGCAAGGTAAAATGAAAAGAATGGGTGTTCATGTAGGTAGAAGAGCTAGTTGGAAAAAAGCTATCGTTACTTTAACTGCTGACAGTAAAGGCATCGAATTCTTTGAAGGAATGTAATTGCAAAGAATAAAGTAAGAGGAGGGAACAGACATGGGTATTAAAAAATTCAAGCCAACATCACCAGGTATTAGGCAAATGACAGTTTCCACTTTTGAAGAAATAACAAAGTCGGAACCGGAAAAATCATTAACTGTTAACCTAACTAGAAAAGCCGGTAGGAATGCTCATGGTAAAATAACAGTTCGCCATAGAGGTGGTGGAGCTAAAAGAAAATATAGAGTTATAGATTTCAAAAGAAATAAAGATGGCATACCGGGAAAAGTTGCTTCTATAGAATATGATCCAAATAGATCAGCAAATATTGCTTTAATTAACTATGTAGATGGTGAAAAAAGATATATAATTGCTCCACATGGATTAAACGTAGGAGATGTTATAGAATCAGGTGTAGATGCAGATATCAAAGTAGGTAATGCATTACCACTTAAGAATATTCCAGTAGGTACTGTTGTTCATAACATAGAATTAAAGGCTGGAAAAGGTGCTCAATTAGTAAGATCTGCTGGTAATTCAGCTCAATTGATGGCTAAAGAAGGAAATTATGCTCAATTAAGACTTCCATCAGGAGAATTTAGATTAATAAGAGTTGAGTGTAGAGCTACAATTGGTCAAGTTGGAAACATTGATCATGAAAATATCACAATAGGTAAAGCTGGTAGAAAGAGACATATGGGATTCAGACCAACTGTTAGAGGTAGTGTTATGAACCCTAATGACCATCCACACGGTGGTGGTGAAGGTAGAACACCTATCGGTAGACCGTCTCCAGTTACACCATGGGGTAAACCAGCACTTGGATATAAAACTCGTAAGAAAAATAAAAAATCAGACAAATACATCGTTAGAAGTAGAAAAAAATAGTTTTATAGATGTTGCTTAATATAAAAGTATGTGCTGAAAGGAGGAACATAAATGGGTAGATCTCTAAAAAAAGGACCATTTTGTGATGGGCACTTATTAAAAAAAGTAGAAGAGTTAAATGAAAAAAATGATAAGAAAGTTATCAAAACATGGTCACGTCGTTCGACTATATTTCCACAAATGATAGGACACACAATAGCTGTTCACGATGGAAGAAAGCACGTGCCAGTTTATATAACTGAAGATATGGTTGGTCATAAGTTAGGTGAATTTGCTCCTACAAGAACATTCAAAGGACATGCAGGACAAACAGAAAGATCAACTTCATTAAGATAGAAGAAAAAGGAGGGACTTCGAGTGGAAGCTAGAGCTATCGCCAAATATGTGCGTATTGCCCCAAGAAAGGTGAACTTAGTAGCTGCTGAGATAAGAGGTAAAAGTGTTGATGAGGCACTTGCTATATTAAAGTTTACACCTAAAAGAGGTGCTAAAATACTAGAAAAAGTTCTAAAATCAGCTGTTGCTAATGCAGAAAATAACTTTGATATGGATAGAGAAACTTTATATATATCGGAAGCATACGCAAATCAAGGACCTACATTAAAAAGATGGAGACCTAGATCGCAAGGTAGAGCGTATCAAATATTAAAAAGAACAAGCCACGTAGGTGTAGTTCTTGGAGAAAGAGAATAAGACAAGAAGGAGGGATAGTACATGGGTCAAAAAGTAAATCCACACGGACTTAGAGTTGGTGTAATAAAGGATTGGGATTCTAAATGGTATGCTGACAAAAAAGATTTTGGAGAATACTTAGTAGAAGACAATAAAATCCGTAAGCACGTTAAAAAAAGACTATTAATTGCTGGTGTATCAAGAATTGAAATTGAAAGAGCGGCTAATAGAGTTAAAGTTACGATAAATACTGCTAAACCAGGAATGGTTATAGGTAAAGGCGGTCAAGGAGTAGAGCAACTTAGAAAAGAACTAGAAAAGCTAACTAAGAAAAATGTTTCAGTTAATGTTGAAGAAATAAAAGTTCCGGAATTAGATGCTCAATTAGTAGCTGAAAATATAGCTGGACAATTAGAAAGAAGAATTTCTTTCAGAAGAGCTATGAAGCAATCTATACAAAGAAGTATGAGAGCAGGAATTAAAGGTATCAAAACTTCTGTATCAGGAAGACTTGGTGGAGCTGATATGGCTAGAACAGAAGGATATAGTGAAGGAACTATACCACTTCAAACAATAAGAGCAGATATTGATTATGGATTTGCTGAAGCAGATACAACTTATGGAAAAATAGGAGTAAAAGTTTGGTTATATAAAGGTGAAGTTCTTCCTACTTCAAAAGTAGAAAGTAAGGAAAAAAGCACTGAAAAATAATAACTAAATTGCGTAGGAAGGGAGGAAATAGTTATGTTAATGCCTAAAAGAGTAAAGCGTCGTAGAGTACACAGAGGTAGAATGACAGGTAAAGCTACTCGTGGAAATAAGATAACTTACGGTGATTATGCATTACAGGCTTTAGAACCAGCTTGGATTACATCTAATCAAATAGAAGCTGCCAGAAGAGCTATGACAAGATACGTAAAAAGAGGGGGTAAAATCTGGATTAAGATATTCCCTGATAAACCAATAACTCAAAAACCTGCTGAAACTCGTATGGGTTCTGGTAAAGGATCACCAGAATATTGGGTAGCTGTAGTTAAGCCAGGTAGAGTATTATTTGAAATGTCCGGTGTAGCAGAAGATGTGGCAAGAGAGGCTATGAGACTAGCTATGCATAAACTGCCAATAAAATGTAAATTTATCACACGCCAAGATGCGAATGAAGAGGGTGGTGAAGCTAATGAAAGCTAATGAAGTTCGTGAACTGACTAGTCAAGAGTTAGGAAGTAAATTAGTAGAGTTAAAAACTGAATTATTCAATTTAAGATTTCAATTAGCTACAGGTCAACTTGATAACCCTATGAGAATAAAAGCAGTTAGAAAAGATATTGCCCGTGTAAAAACTGTAATAAGACAAAGAGAAATACAGGAAGCTAACGCATAATAGTTTCGAAAGGAGGGCTAACCAAGATGGAAAGAGGAAATAGAAAAGTTAGAACAGGCCGTGTTGTAAGTGACAAAATGGATAAAACTGCAGTTGTTGCGGTAGAAACTTTTGTGTCACATCCACTTTATGGGAAACAAGTGAAAAGAACAACTAAGTTTAAGTGTCACGATGAAAATAATGAATGTGGAATAGGCGATACAGTAAAAATAATGGAAACTAGACCGTTAAGTAGAGAAAAAAGATGGAGACTAGTTGAAATTATAGAAAAAGCTAAGTAATCCTTACGGTTGTGAAAGGAGGTCATATAAGATGGTTCAAAATGAATCACGTTTAAAAGTTGGAGATAACTCTGGAGCTAAAGAACTATTAGTAATCAGAGTATTAGGTGGATCAAATAGAAGATATGCTAACATAGGTGACATAGTAGTTGCTTCAGTTAAAAGTGCAACGCCAGGCGGTGTTGTGAAAAAAGGTGACGTAGTTAAGGCAGTTGTGGTAAGAACAACTAAAGGAATAAGAAGAAAAGACGGAAGCTACATCAAATTTGATGAAAATGCTGCTGTTGTTATAAAAGAAGATAGATCACCAGTAGGTACTCGTATCTTTGGACCAGTTTCAAGAGAGCTAAGAGAAGGAAACTTCATGAAAATAATATCATTAGCACCTGAAGTACTATAAGAGGAGGTGTAGGATAATGCATGTAAAAAAAGGTGATACAGTTGTTGTTATAGCTGGAAAAGATAAAGGTAAAGTAGGAAAAGTGCTAACATCTTTACCAAAGAAAAATAGAGTTATTGTTGAAGGTGTAAATATAGTTACTAAACACAAAAAACCAACTCAACAAATGCAACAAGGTGGAAGAATTGAACAAGAAGGTGCAATTCATGCATCAAATGTAATGTTATATTGTAATAAAGACAAAAAAGGTGTTAAAGTAGGAGCTAAAATAGAGAACGGAAACAAAGTAAGAGTATGTAAAAAATGTGGTGAAGTTCTAGACTAATAAGTATTAACGCCGAAAGGAGGTTCACGATAATGACTGCACGTTTAAAAGAAAAATATAGTAAGGAAGTTGTTCCAGCTCTAATGGAAAAATTCCAATATAAAAATATAATGCAAGTACCAAAATTAGAAAAAATAATTTTAAACATGGGTCTTGGGGAAGCTAGAGAAAACCCAAAAATCCTAGAATCAGCAACAGAAGAATTAGGGCTTATAACAGGACAAAAACCTGTAGTAACTAGAGCAAGAAAATCTATTGCTAACTTCAAGCTTCGTGAAGGTATGCCAGTAGGGGCTAAGGTTACATTAAGAGGAGAAAAAATGTACGAATTCCTTGATAAATTAATGAATATTGCTCTACCAAGGGTAAGAGACTTTAGAGGAGTATCTAATACATCTTTCGACGGAAGAGGAAACTACGCTTTAGGTATTAAAGAGCAATTAATTTTCCCTGAAATTGAATATGATAAAGTTGATAGTATAAAAGGATTAGATGTTATAGTTGTGACTACAGCTGAAACAGATGAAGAAGCCAAGGAGTTCTTAACTCTTATGGGAATGCCCTTTAAAAAGTAGAGAAGGAGGGGAAACTAATGGCTAAAAAAGCTATGGTAATCAAACAAAAAAGAAAACAAAAGTATAGCTCAAGAGAGTATAATAGATGTAAAATTTGCGGTAGACCTCATGCTTACTTAAGAAAGTTTGGAATTTGTCGTATTTGCTTTAGAGATTTAGCATATAAAGGTGAAATTCCTGGGGTTAGAAAAGCAAGCTGGTAATGAGTCTTAAAATGGAAGGAGGTAGACTGTAATGGTTATGACAGATCCAATAGCAGATATGCTTACAAGAATTAGAAATAGCAATAATGCAAAACATGATACTGTAGATATTCCGGCTTCTAATATGAAAAAATCATTAGCTAATATTTTATTAGAAGAAGGTTTCATAAAAGGGTTTGATGTAATAGAAGATGGTAAGCAAGGAATCATAAGAGTACAGTTGAAATACGGAAAAGATAATGAAAAAATAATAACTGGACTTAAAAGAATATCAAAGCCAGGATTAAGAGTTTATGTTAAAAGTGATGAGATACCAAGAGTATTAGGCGGACTTGGTATAGCAGTTCTTTCAACATCAAAGGGGATAGTTACTGATAAAGTAGCAAGAAAAGAAGCAGTAGGTGGAGAAGTAATCTGCTACGTATGGTAATAAATTAACATAAACTAATGAACGGGAGGTGCAACTATGTCAAGGATAGGATTAAAGCCAATAACTATTCCAAGTGGAGTAGATTTCAAAGTTGATGCTAATAACTATGTTGTGGTAAAAGGACCAAAAGGAACGTTAGAACAACAAGTTAGCAAAGACTTAGGTATAAATGTAGAAGATAATGTAATCAATGTAACTCGTCCAAGTGACAGAAAAAACCATAGATCATTACATGGTTTAACTAGAACTTTAATAGCTAACATGATTGAAGGTGTTAGTGATGGATATGTAAAAACATTAGACATCGTTGGTGTAGGTTACCGTGCACAAAAACAAGGTAAAAAATTAGTGCTAAGCTTAGGATTTTCTCATCCAGTAGAAATGGAAGATCCAGAAGGAATAGAAGTAGAAGTTCCTTCAAACAATAAAATTATAATAAAAGGTATAGATAAGCAAAAAGTTGGTAACTATGCTGCAGTAATAAGAGAATTAAGAAAACCTGAGCCATATAAAGGTAAAGGTATAAGATATGAAAACGAAGTGGTAAGACGTAAGGAAGGTAAGACAGGTAAGTAGGAATAAGAAGGGAGTGATAGCAGGTGCTTAAAAAAGTGAACAGTAACAAAAAGAGACAAAAGAGACATATGAGAGTAAGAAAAACTGTAAATGGAACTCCTGAGAGACCAAGATTAAATGTGTACAGAAGTCTTAATCATATATACGCACAAATAATTGATGACGTTGCTGGAAAAACTTTAATTTCAGCTTCAACTTTAGATAAAGAGCTGAAAGAAAAAGTATCATCAACTGGTAATAAGGAAGCAGCTAAAGAAGTAGGAAAACTTGTAGCTAAAAAAGCCTTAGAAAAAGGAATTGAAACAGTTGTTTTTGATAGAGGCGGATACTTATACCATGGAAGAGTAAAAGAACTTGCTGATGGAGCAAGAGAAGCAGGATTAAGATTCTAGGACGAAGGAGGGAAAAAAATGAGCCGTGGACGTATTGATGCTAACGAATTAGATTTAAAAGAAAGCGTAGTAAGCATAAATCGTGTAACTAAAGTTGTTAAAGGTGGTAGAAACTTTAGATTCAGTGCCCTTGTAGTTGTTGGTGATGAGAATGGGCACGTTGGCGTAGGAATGGCTAAAGCCTTAGAAGTTCCTGAAGCTATAAGAAAAGCAATCCAAGATGCTAAAAAACATATAATAAAAGTACCTATGGTTGGAACAACAATTCCTCATGAAACTATAGGAGAATTTGGAGCAGGTAAAGTTTTATTAAAACCAGCTGCAGAAGGTACTGGAGTTATCGCAGGTGGTCCAGTTCGTGCGGTTATAGAATTAGCTGGTATAAGAGACTTAAGAGGTAAGTCTTTAGGCTCCAATAATCCAAGAAACATGGTTAATGCAACTATGCAAGCTTTAAGTCAACTTAAGAAAGCTGAAGAAGTTGCTAAGCTAAGAGGAAAAACTGTAGAAGAGTTACTAGGTTAGGGGGGAAGCACCTTGGCTAAAATACAAATAAAATTAATAAGAAGTAAAATAGGAAGATCAGAAAAGCAAGTTAGAACAATTGAAGCTCTTGGATTAAGAAAAATTGGTCAAATAGTTGAAAAAGAAGATACTCCTCAAATCAGAGGTATGGTAGAAAAAGTTAAGCATATGGTTGAAGTTACTGAATAATATGATCTTAAAATAGAGGAGGTGTAAAGCATGAAATTACATCAATTAAGACCGAACGTAGGTGGAGGAAGCAAAAATACTAAAAGATTAGGTAGAGGTACAGCTACTGGACAAGGAAAAACTGCCGGTAGAGGACAAAAAGGTCAAAAGTCACGTTCAGGTGGTGGTGTAAGACCTGGCTTCGAAGGAGGGCAAATGCCTTTATATAGAAGACTACCTAAAAGAGGATTTACAAATATATTTGCTACAAAATATGTTATAGTAAATCTTGAAGATTTAAACAGATTCGATGATAATACAGAAATAACTCCAGAACTACTAATTGAATCAGGTCTTATCAAGAAGTTAGAAGATGGAGTTAAGATTTTAGGAAACGGTGAGTTAAATAAAAAATTAACTGTCAAAGCTAATAAATTCAGCAAATCTGCTGCTGAAAAGATAGAGGCAAATGGGGGAAAAGTAGAGGTGATTTAAATTGCTATCAACTCTTAAAAATGCTTGGAAGATTCCAGAGCTAAGAAAGAAAATGTTATTTACATTATTCATGTTGTTTATATTTAGACTGGGATCTAGCATTCCTGTGCCAGGGGTAAATAAAGAGGTAATAGCTCAAATGTTTAATCAGCAATCAGGAGGGCTATTAGATTTTCTTAACTTGATGGCAGGGGGAGCCTTTAAAGACTTTACTATCTTTGCACTGAACATATATCCTTATATTACAGCTTCGATTATACTGCAATTGCTTACTATAGCAATACCGAGTTTAGAATCGTTAGCTAAAGAGGGAGACGAAGGTAGAAAGAAAATATCCAAGTATACTAAATATTTGACGATAGTATTGGCAATAGTTCAGGCGTTAGGCCTTAGTGTAGGATTTTTCAATCAAGCTATAGTTGATAAGAGCTTTATTTCAGTAGCAGTTATAGTTATTACTTTAACTGCAGGTACTGCTTTCCTAATGTGGTTAGGACAACAGATTACTGAAAAAGGTATAGGAAATGGAATATCGTTGTTAATATTTGTGGGAATCGTGTCAAGAGCACCTGGTGGAGTAATAAAAATATTCCAACTTTATAAAGCTGGGGAAGCGAAGATACTTTCTATATTGGCTTTCTTAGTAATAGCTTTAATTATAATAGTTGCAGTTATAGCTATACAGGAAGGACAAAGAAAGATTCCTGTTCAGTATGCTAAAAGAGTTGTAGGTAGAAAAATGTACGGAGGACAAAGTACACATATACCTATAAAAGTATTAATGGCTGGTGTTATTCCAGTTATATTTTCAACTTCATTATTAAATTTCCCGCAAATTATAGCATTGTTCTTTAAAGGTAATTTTGCTGAGTTTGTTAAAAATTATTTGACACTTAACGGAACAGCGGGAATTTGGATATACTCAATATTAAATGTAATTCTGATAATTTTCTTCACATATTTCTATACAGCTGTTCAATTTAATCCTATTGAATATGCGAATAACTTGAAACAGTATGGTGGATTTATACCTGGAATAAGACCAGGAAAGCCAACATCTGATTATTTAAGTAAAGTTATATCAAAGATAACACTTGCTGGAGCAGTAACATTAGCTATAATAGCTACACTTCCAGTTATTGTAGAAGCGATAGTAAGATTAAAAATCCACTTTGGTGGTACAGGATTATTAATCGTTGTAGGAGTTGCATTAGAGACTATGAAACAGATAGAATCACAAATGCTTACTAGACACTACAAAGGTTTCTTAAAGTAAAATATTAACTCCTTAGGAGATGATATAATTGAGACTTATTTTATTAGGACCACCTGGAGCTGGAAAAGGAACTCAAGCATCAGGTATAGTTAAAAAATATGGAATACCACATATATCAACAGGGGATATATTCAGAAAGAACATTAGTGAAGGAACTGAATTAGGTAAAAAAGCTAAAGAGTATATGGATCAAGGACTACTAGTTCCTGATGAGTTAGTGGTAGCTATCGTGAAAGATAGACTAGTAGAAGAAGATTGTAAAGAAGGATTTTTACTAGATGGATTTCCAAGAACAGTAGCGCAGGCAGATGCTTTAGATATAGAGATTAAAAACTTAGAATATTGTCTAGATAAAGTTATAAATATAGATGTAACTAAAGAAGAGCTGATCGAAAGAGCAGTAGGAAGAAGAATATGTAAAGAATGTGGAGCTACCTACCATATCAAATTTAATCCTACGAAAGCTGAAGGAAAATGTGATGCTTGTGGTGGTGAGCTTTATCAAAGAGAAGACGATACAGTAGAAACAGTAACTAAAAGAATAGAAGTTTATTTAGAACAAACTAAACCCCTAATTGATTACTATGAAAAAAAAGGTGTGTTAGTAAACATTGATGGAAAACAAGATATTGATAAGGTCTTTTCTGACATAGTAAATGCTTTAGGGAGCGATAAGTAATGATAATATTAAAGAGTCAACGAGAAATTGAGAAAATGAGAATGGCAGGAAGGGTTGTAGCTGAAACCCATGCCTTTCTCAAAGAAATAATCAAGCCTGGTATAACAACTAAGGAACTTGATGAAGCTGCAGAGAAGTTTATTAAAGAAAAAGGTGCTATACCTGCTTTTAAGGGTTATAATGGATTTCCGGGAAGTATATGTGCATCAGTAAATGAAGAAGTAGTACATGGAATTCCTGGGTTAAAAAAGTTAAAAAATGGAGATATTATTAGTATAGATATAGGCTCAATAGTTGATGGATATTATGGAGATGGAGCTAAAACTTATCCAGTTGGTGAAATATCTGATGAAGATAAGAAACTTATAGAAGTCACTAGACAGTCATTCTATGAAGGAATAAAATTTGCTAAGGTAGGCTATAGACTTACAGATATATCGCATGCTATACAAAAATATGTAGAAAGTAATGGATTTTCTGTAGTCAAAGATTTTGTTGGTCATGGTATAGGTCAAAATATGCATGAGGAACCTCAAATACCTAACTTTGGTCCTCCAGGAAAAGGACCTAGACTGCAAGCTGGTATGGTCTTAGCAATAGAACCTATGGTAAACGTAGGAACTTATAGAGTAAATGTATTAAGTGATAACTGGACAGTAGTAACGGTTGATAACAAAAACTCAGCACATTATGAACACACTATAGCTATTACTAACGATGAACCATTAATACTAACTTCGTTATAATCCATACGAGAGGTGAAACTTATGGAAACCACTAATGATATTAATATAGGTCAAGTGGTAAGATCTAAAGCTGGTAGGGATAAAGGTAAAGTTTTTATCATTAATAGCATAATAGATGAGCAATATGTATCTATTGTTGATGGTAAATATAGAAAACTGAGTAATCCTAAAAAGAAAAAAATAAGGCACCTAGTAATATATAACTCAATATTAAAAGATTTTAAAGATAAGCTTGAAAATAATGAGAAAATAAATAATGCTTATGTAAGAAAAATATTAGAGCCTTTTAATAAAGAAATCTAAATTGATTGAACGGGAGGTTCGATTACCTAATGTCTAAAAAGGATATTATAGAGGTAGAAGGGACCGTAGTTGAAGCTCTTCCAAATACCATGTTTAAAGTTAAACTTGAAAATGGTCACGAAATATTAGCTCATATATCTGGTAAACTTAGAATGAATTTCATTAGAATATTACCAGGTGACAAGGTTACTATAGAGTTATCACCTTATGACTTAACAAGAGGAAGAATAACTTGGCGTAACAAGTAACAAGCAAAGCAAGGAGGGATTACCATGAAAGTAAGACCATCAGTTAAAAAGATATGCGAAAAATGTCAAATCATTAGAAGAAAAGGAAAAGTAATGGTTATCTGTGAAAATCCTAGACATAAACAAAAACAAGGCTAATTTAATATAAAATAGTCTAGTTGTTTGTTAAAATTTTTAGTATAATATTATTTTGGTGATGTTAGTTTGAAATCGCGGCTGCTTTAAAATAAATTTTAAAATTTTTTTGATAGAGACCATATAATTGGTTGAGACTATCTAAGTACAGCATTGGGAGGTGTAAATTCAAATGGCTAGAATTGCTGGTGTAGACTTACCAAGAGATAAAAGAGTTGAAATTGGATTAACATATATCTACGGTATCGGTAGATCAAGATCGAATGAAATACTAGCAAAAGCAGGTGTTAATCCTGATACAAGAGTTAGAGATTTAACTGAATCTGAAGTTAACGAATTAAGAAGTACAATAGACACTTACATGGTAGAAGGTGACCTAAGAAGAGAAGTAGCGTTAAACATCAAAAGATTAAGAGAAATCGGAAGCTATAGAGGATATAGACATAGAAGAGGATTACCTGTAAGAGGACAAAATACTAAGAATAATGCAAGAACAAGAAAAGGTCCTAAAAAGCTTGTAAGTAAAGGTAAGAAGAAATAGTAGAAAAGGAGGGACTGTGAGTGGCTAAAAAAGGTGTTAAAACTCGTGTTAAAAGAAGAGAGCGTAAAAATGTAGAAAGAGGTCAAGCTCATATAAGATCAACTTTCAATAACACAATGGTAACATTAACAGATGCAAACGGAAATGTTCTTTCATGGGCTAGCGCAGGGCAACTAGGATTCAGAGGCTCAAAAAAATCAACTCCATTCGCTGCTCAAATGGCTGCTGAAGAAGCTGCTAAAAAAGCAATGGAACATGGATTAAAAACTGTAGAAGTATATGTTAAAGGACCAGGATCAGGAAGAGAAGCTGCTATAAGATCATTACAAGCAGCTGGATTAGAAGTTAGTTTAATAAAGGATACAACTCCAATACCACATAATGGTTGTAGACCACCTAAACGTAGAAGAGTCTAATAAATTAGTTACAGGAGGTGCACAGGATGGCAAGATACACAGGACCAGTATGTAGACTTTGTCGTAGAGAAGGACAAAAGCTCTACTTAAAGGGTGATAAATGTTATACAGATAAATGTCCAGTAGCTAGAAGAACATATGCTCCAGGACAACATGGACAAAGCAGAAAGAAATTATCAGACTATGGAACTCAATTAAGAGAAAAACAAAAAGTTCGTAGATATTATGGTGTTTTAGAAGCCCCAATGAGAAAATACTTCAAAATGGCTGATAAAGCTCAAGGAATAACAGGTGAAAATTTATTAAAAATATTAGAACTAAGATTAGATAATGTTGTATATAGATTAGGATTAGCTGCATCGAGAGCAGAAGCAAGACAATTAGTAATCCATGGACACTTTACAGTAAATGGTAAGAAAGTTGATATACCTTCATATCTAATGAATGTTGGTGATGTTATAGAAGTTAAAGAAAAAAGTAAAAATTCACCTAAGTTCAAAGAAATTCAAGAAAACCATCAAGGAAATACACCATCATGGTTACAAGTTGATGCAGAAAAATTATCAGGAAAGATCGTTGCTGAACCTTCAAGAGAAGACGTAGATCTTCCAATTCAAGAACATTTAATAGTAGAGTTATACTCTAAAAATAACATTAAATAATATATTTTGATATTTTTATATAGAATCAGTTACCCTCAAGATATAAAATAAATATTACCAAGGAGGGTTAAGAATAAATGATAGAAATTGAAAAGCCAAAAATTGAAATTGTTGAGATGAATGAAGATAATACCTATGGTAAATTTGTAGTTGAGCCTTTAGAGAGAGGATATGGAACTACTCTAGGTAACTCTTTAAGAAGAATTCTACTTTCTTCATTACCAGGAGCAGCCGTTTCTTCTATAAAAATCCAAGGTGTTTTGCATGAGTTTTCTACAATACCTGGAGTACTTGAAGATGTATCGGAAGTTATATTAAATATAAAAGACATAGCAGCTATTATGCATACAGATGAACCTGTAATGTTAAGAATAGAAGCTGAAGGACCAGGAGTAATAACTGCTGGGGATATATTAACAGGACCAGATGTAGAAGTATTAAATAAAGACTTACACATAGCAACATTAGATGATGATGCAAAACTAGACATGGAACTGGAAATAGTTAAAGGAAGAGGGTATGTTCCTGCCGATAAAAATAAAAAAGAAAATCAGCCTATAGGTGTGTTACCAATAGACTCTATATTTACACCTGTAAAGAAAATAAACTTTGAAGTTGAGAATACTAGAGTTGGTCAAGTAACAGACTTTGATAAGCTTATTTTAGAAGTTTGGACGGATGGAACTATAAAACCTGATGAAGCGACTTCATTAGGAGCTAAGATATTAAATGAACATCTTAACTTATTCATAACTTTAACAGATCATGTTAATGATGTTGAGATAATGGTTGAGAAGGAAGAAGATAAGAAAGAAAAAGTTCTAGAAATGACAATAGAAGAACTTGATCTTTCAGTAAGATCATATAACTGTTTAAAAAGAGCAGGAATTAATACTGTTGAGGAACTAACTCAAAAATCTGAAGAAGATATGATGAAAGTTAGAAATCTTGGTAAAAAATCCCTTGAAGAAGTTCAACACAAACTTGCTGAGCTAGGATTAGGTTTAAGAAAAAGTGAAGAGTAATACTTGCTAAAGGAGGGATGATTAATGGCTAAATTAAGAAAACTTGGACGTCCTACTGACCATAGAAAAGCCATGTTAAGAAATTTAGTTACTAGCTTACTCAGAAATGGAAAAATAACTACTACAGAAACTAGAGCTAAAGAAGCTAAAAGAATGGCAGAAAAAATGATTACTTTAGCAAAAAGAGGAGATTTACATGCAAGACGTCAGGTTTTAGCATATGTGTATGATGAAACAGTTGTTAAAAACTTATTTGATGAAGTAGCTCCTAAGTATGCTGAAAGAAATGGTGGATATACTAGAATATTAAAAATGGGACCACGTAGAGGCGACGCTGCAGAGATGGTTATTTTAGAATTACTATAGAACTCAAAGGGATTAAGTTAAAATCAAACTTAGTCCCTTTTTACTGATTAAAAAAATGACATAGGAGTCATATCTCAGAGAGGGATAAACTATGAAAGATACAATAATTAAAATAGAAAATGTGGTATATGAGTATCCTAGCAATGAAGATGAAATAGTTACAGCTGTAAATAATGTAAGCTTAGATATAAAAAAAGGTGAATTCTTGGTTATATTAGGTCATAATGGATCAGGTAAATCAACTCTTGCTAAACTTATGAACTCTTTAATACTGCCTACAAAGGGAAAAGTCTATGTAGATGGCATGGACACATCTGATGAAGAAAAAATATGGGATATAAGGCAAACTGCAGGTATGGTATTTCAAAATCCAGACAATCAGTTAGTTGCTACAATAGTAGAAGAAGATGTTGCATTTGGTCCAGAAAATCAAGGAATAGAACCTAGTGAAATTAGAAAAAGAGTAGATGAAGCCTTAGAAGTAGTAGAAATGACAGAATATAAAACTCATGGACCGCACTTATTATCTGGTGGACAAAAACAGAGAATAGCTATAGCAGGGGTATTAGCTATGAGACCGGAGTGTATAATCTTAGATGAACCGACAGCTATGCTAGATCCTTCTGGTAGAAAAGAGGTTATTAGCACTATAAAAAAACTTAACAAGGAAGAAAATAAAACAATAGTTCACATAACTCATTATATGGATGAAGCTGTAGAAGCAGATAGAATAATAGTAATGGAACAAGGACAAATAGTACTGGAAGGAACTCCTAAAGAGGTATTTAGTCAGGTAAAAAAAATAAAAGAACTAGGTCTTGATGTCCCACAAGTTACTGAATTAGTACACAAATTGAGAGAAGAAGGGATAAACTTACCTAGTGATATATTAACTGTCGAGGAATTGGTGAATGTAATATGAGTATAAAAATTACAGGATTAACACATGTTTATAATGAAAAAACTCCTTTTGAAAAAAAAGCTCTAGATGATATTAATATTGAAATAGAGCAAGGAGATTTTATAGGACTAATCGGACATACAGGATCTGGAAAATCAACTCTAATACAACATTTAAATGGATTACTTAAACCTAACTCAGGAAATATAGAGATAAATAATATGGATATTACATCAAAAGAGATTAGTCTTAAAAGTGTGAGACAAAAAGTAGGACTAGTATTTCAATATCCAGAACATCAGTTATTTGAAGAGACTATTTATAAGGATATAGCTTTTGGACCACAAAATCTAGGATTATCAGAAGAAGAAATTCATAGAAGAGTACTTGAGTCTATGGAATTAGTAGGATTAGACTATGAAAAAGTAAAAGATAGATCTCCTTTTGAACTCAGTGGAGGACAAAAACGAAGAGTAGCTATAGCAGGCGTATTGGCTATGAAACCAGAGGTTTTAATTTTAGATGAACCAACAGCAGGTCTTGACCCAAAAGGAAGAGATGATATATTAGGACAAATACAACAACTATATGAGAAAAATAATATGACTATAATACTTGTATCTCATAGTATGGAAGATATAGCACGCCTTGTTAATAAAATAATAGTTATGCATCGAGGAAAAGTTGCATTATATGGAGAACCAAGAGAAATATTTAAAAGAGTAGAAGAGTTAGAAAACTTTGGGCTTGGGGTACCTCAAATAACATATTTTATGAGGGCTTTGAAAAATAAGATCGAAAATATAAGAGATGATATATTTACAGTAGATGAAGCTAAAGAGGAATTATTAAAATATATGAGGAGAAAAGAGAATGATTAAAAATATAACTATAGGTCAGTATTTTCCTGGAGATACTGTCATCCACAACTTAGACCCTAGGATAAAGATAATATCAGTATTTCTTTTTATCATCTCTCTTTTTTTTATAAATAGCTTTTATCCATATATATTTGTTGCATTATTTATATTATCTGTTATGAAACTTTCCAGAGTTCCAATAAGATATGTTTTAAAAGGACTTAAACCCCTATTAATACTGATATCTATTACGTTTGCTATAAATGTCTTTATGACAAAAGGAGAAATATTATTTGAGATAGGTCCTTTAGATATTACAAAAGAAGGATTGATACAGGCTACATTTATGGCTTTAAGACTTATACTATTAGTTATAGGGACAACATTACTTACACTTACTACATCACCCATATCATTAACAGATGGCATAGAAAAATTACTTAGTCCATTTTCTAAAATAGGAGTACCTGCGCATGAGCTTGCAATGATGATGACAATAGCGTTAAGATTTATTCCTACATTGTTAGAAGAAACTGATAAGATAATGAAGGCTCAAATGGCGAGAGGTGCAGACTTTGAAAGTGGTAATATAATAAGAAGAGCTAAAAGCTTAGTTCCACTATTAGTACCTTTATTTATAAGTGCTTTCAGACGTGCAGATGATTTGGCAATGGCTATGGAAGCAAGATGCTATAGGGGTGGAGAGAATAGAACTAGAATGAAACAACTAAAACTCGAAAAAAGAGATTATGTGGCTATGTTTATAACACTATTATTATTGGCTATCATAATAGTGTATAGATTTATATAGAGGGATTTAAATGAGAAATATTAAACTTATAGTTGAATATGATGGGACTTCATATTGTGGATGGCAAAAACAACCTAATCAACCTACGATACAGGAAACTATAGAAAATGCTATATATAAAATAACCAAAGAAGATATTACTTTAATAGGTTCAGGTAGAACAGATAGTGGAGTTCATGCATTAGGTCAGGTAGCAAATTTCTACACAAATACAAGTATACCAGATATAAAGATAAAAGATGCATTAAATAGTGTATTGCCTCAAGATATATCAATAAGAGAGTCTATAGAGGTATTAGAAGACTTTCATTCAAGGTATAGTGCAGTAGGCAAACAATATAAATATGTTATATACAATAATAAAACTAGAAGCCCTATTCTGAGAAACTATTCTTATCATGTTTCTTATAAGTTGAATATAGATAACATGGAAAGAGGACTTAAATATTTTATAGGGACACATGATTTTTGTTCTTTCATGTCATCAGGAAGTTCAATAGAAGATACAGTAAGGAGCATACAAGAAGCTTATTTAAATAGACAAGAAGAAATTATAGAAATATACATTAAGGGAACTGGATTTTTGTATAATATGGTTAGAATAATAGTTGGAACTCTGGTAGATATAGGAACAGGTAAAATACACTATAGTGAAGTACCTAAAATTATAGAATCTAAAGATAGGGGAAAGGCTGGACATACATCGCCTGCAAAAGGGTTATATTTGCGTGAAGTATTTTATTAAAAATTGTTAAATGCCTTGACACACGTGGGTGCATGTATTACAATATATAGGTATGTTAGAATAAAAAATCCACTAGCCCCGGATTTTTATATAAAACATATTCAAACTAATATTTATGAGATAGTATGACATTAATAAATCTTGGTATTGAATAAGGAGGGAAAAGAGGATGAAAAGCTACGTTGCTAAACCGCAAGAGATTGAAAGAAAATGGTACGTGATCGATGCTAGTGGAAAAACATTAGGAAGACTAGCTAGTGAAGTAGCAAAAATATTAAGAGGAAAGCATAAGCCTATATATACTCCTCATGTTGACACAGGAGATCATGTTATAGTAATAAACACTAAAGATATCATATTAACTGGTAATAAGATAAATCAAAAAGTATATAGATATCATACAGGACATCCAGGAGGACTTAAAGAAGTTCCTTATAATAAGTTAATGGATAAAAATCCTGAGAAAGCTCTTATGTTAGCAGTTAAAGGTATGCTTCCAAAAAATAGTTTAGGAAGACAAATGCTTAAAAAATTAAGAGTATACAAAGGTGCAGAACACAATCAACAAGCACAAAAACCTGAAGTTTATGAATTATAGTATTCAGGAAGGGAGGATTATAGATGGCTAAAGTTCAATACTACGGAACAGGTAGAAGAAAGAAGTCTGTGGCTAGAGTAAGATTATACCCTGGTTCAGGTAAAGTAACTATAAATAAAAGAGAATTAGATGATTATTTTAACTATGATACACTAAAAGTTATAGCAACAGAACCACTAGTGGTTACTGAAAACTTAGATAAATATGATGTTGTAGTTACTGTAAATGGTGGTGGATTTACAGGTCAAGCTGGTGCTATAAGACATGGTATAGCAAGAGCGTTACTTAAAGTTGATGAAGAGTTAAGACCTGTATTAAAAAAATCAGGTTTCTTAACAAGAGATCCAAGAATGAAAGAAAGAAAGAAATACGGATTAAAGAAAGCGAGAAGAGCACCACAATTCTCAAAAAGATAGTGAAAAAGATAAAAAAACACTGGTATATCCAGTGTTTTTTATTGTATTAAAACTGTTCTAAAGATGAAGAACTTTATTTTTAAGATATAGGTTGCTTAATTAGAAATGATGAGTATTCTATTTCTTTAGGCTGCCATTTATTACTTTCATACTTCCAGAGAGAATTTAAATGAGAAATTTTATCTACATGAGAAGTTTCGAATATACTTTGATTTCCAACAAGTTCATATATTCCATCACCATCATAATCAACTGGTTTTAAGTTTTGAAAACTATCAGACCATGTCTTTACTTGTTTTAGCAACTTTCCATTATTGTCGTATATTTTATTTTTAATATAAGTATTTTCATTAAAGCTTAGGTCTATCTCAAATTGTTTATTAGTATTAGTATATAGCTTTACTCTGAAATTATCTAGGTAATCTCCCTGAATTTTAATACCTTCATTTTCTTTTTCACTGAATATTATTTTAGGCTTCTTTTCACTTAACTTTACTATACGATTATTTATGATTCCTCCATTTCCAGCTATACTAGCGCTTATAAATAAGTCGTTTATCTTGTCTCCAGTGAAATCTCCTATAAACATATCTGCATCATATCCATAAAGCTTATCTAGGCTTATTTTCTTTGTATTATTAGCCCTTCCATCTTTTATATATAGATTTATTTCAGTTGAATAAATGTCATCCTTTGATTCTTTTTTCCTACTAAATAAACGGAATCATTTACTTTATCTCCATTAATGTCTCCTATAGTTTCTTTTAGTATATAGTGTTTTTTTGGTAATTCTATATTTTCTTTATTTGATTTATCTGCTGAAGAAGTACTTATTCCCAATCCTATAACAGCTATTATATCTGTTAACAAAATACTTACTACTTTTCTCTTCACTGAATCATCTCCCGTATATGGTATAAAATTATTAGATTTTTAATATTTCTATTTATATGATATATAACTATGGACTGTAAGTGGTTACATAGCAATTACAAGAGAGTGCAATAAATGTAAATAATAGTAAGGAAAGGTATTAAGAAAATTATAATTATAAACAATAAAAATTGCTGAAATATAAATGGTATTTAGAATCATAACAATATGCAATAGAAGTAATAAAAGAGTATATAGTGTTAAAAAAATTACTATACATATTTATGTAATATATAAATCAAAAAACAATAAAATATAAATATATATGATAATGTCTTATAAATTAACTACTAGTTAATTTAAAATCTTATAGTAGGGGGATCAATATGAGGGTATTGTATATAAAGAAAAAGTGGATTGCTTTACTACCAATATTTATTATAGCGTTAGGATACATTTTAAGAATAAATAATAGTGTTACTCCAACCTTTTATTTACCAGTTACAAATAAGGTTATTGCTATAGATGCAGGTCATGGTGGAATAGATCCTGGAGCTGCGGGACAACTGGAAAAAAAGGAAGATGACATAAATTTAGAGATAGCTTTAAAGCTTAGAAAATTAATTGAACAAAATGGTGGAGTAGTTATATTGACAAGAGATGAGGATGTTGGATTATATACAGATGATTCTAAAACTATTAGAGAGAAAAAAAATGAAGATTTAAGAAATAGAAAAGCACTAGTAAATGATAGCAATCCAGATGTTTTTCTTTCCATACATTTAAATAGTTTTACACAAAAGCAGTATTATGGAGCACAGACTTTTTATAAAAAAGGATGTGAGAGTAGTAAAAAATTAGCAGAATTAATACAGGAAGAATTTAAAAATTCTTTAGACAAAGATAATAATAGGGTACCTCAGAGTAGAGATAGCTTATATTTAATAAGAGAAGTCGAGAAGCCTTCAGTTCTAATAGAATGCGGATTTTTATCTAATTCAAATGAAGAAAAGCTATTGAATAGTGAAAAGTATCAAGAGAAAATAGCTTGGTCCATATATATAGGTTTGATCAAATATTTTAATGAGATAGAACAAAAATAACTAAGTAATATTTATTGTTTTGTGGAAAAGTTATTGTGGATAATTATTAATTTGTGTAAAAATAATATTTATATATAATAATCATTGTAAAATGAATAAATAATTAAATTAATTTATCCATAGAAGTATCCACTTATAAATGTGGATATTGTGGATAAAATTAACATATATGGTTATTATCACATATTAATAAAAAACTAGAAGTATATATAAAATAATAATATAATAATACTTAAGAAAAAACTTATGGGAGGTTAAAATTGAGATATAATAATAATTCTAATAACAGATTTACTAAAAAGATTTTTAAACTTAGCATAATAGGATTCATACTTTCAATTATATTTTTAATTGTACTATTAATATTAGGAAACAAAATCAAAAATACTTCAGCAGGTATTTATTTTGACGAAGTTATAATTTCTACCTTACATAGAAATATATCACCTTATATGAAAGAGTTCATGAAAGTAATAAGTTTTCTAGGCTCAGCTAAATTCTACATCATCCTATGCATATTAATGATAGCATTTTTTATTAAAAGAAAAACATATATGAATATTGTAGCATTATTAAGTGGTGTTTTAGGTAGTTTTCTACTTAATTTAATTCTAAAAAATTACTATGGAAGAATAAGACCAGAAGCTTACTTTTTAGTTAATGAAACAGGATTTAGTTTTCCTAGTGCACATTCTATGGTAGCAATAAGTAGTTATGGAATTTTAGCATATTTGCTAATGAGAAATAGAACTTGGAATAATAAAAAAAAGCTACTATGGATATTAACTGGGCTTTTAATAATATTAATAGGATTTAGTAGAGTTTATCTAGGAGTACATTGGCCTACAGATATCATAGGTGGATTTGGTGCGGGGTTTATATGGCTATATTTAAATATTATTATTTTAGAAAGAATAAACTTAAAAATAAATTCTCACTAATTTTAAAATATGGTATTTGTAAATCATTAATAATAATATTAAGATTAAAAAATGTTGATCTATCAACATTTTTTTTATTTTTTTATAAAGTGGAACACTTTTTTAAAATAATCATAGTATGTTTATTAGGCAACTTAAAGAAAAAAATAAAAAGGGTATGAACGGGAGGATTGTTTTATGTCAGATATTTTTGTAGCAAGTGTAATAAACCAAAAGAGTGTAAATCAAAGTGCACAACAAGTTTTAGTAGTAATAGCAGCTCAAGTATTAAATATAATTGAGGCACAATTCGGTTTTGCGACTAATTTAGATGATGATGTAATCAATGCATAATGTAAGAAAGGAGATATTTAAAAGTGAGTAAACAACTAGCATATAAATATCTAAACGGAAATAATAAAAGTGCAAAAAAACAAGGATGTGGAACAACAAATAGAGATATATTTGTTGCAAGTGTAATAAATCAAAAGAGTGTAAATCAAAGTGCACAACAAGCGTTAGTATTAATAGCAGCTCAAGTTCTTAATTTAATTGAAGCACAATTTGGATTCGCAACTAACAGTGACGATGATGAGATATGCGATTAATATAGATTAAGGGGGAAAATAAATTGAAAATAGGATTTGGAAAAGATGGATTAACATTAAATTCAAAAAAAATAAATCCACTAAATCTGTCTGTAAATGGGCATGGAATAGAGTCAGATTATCCAATAAAAGCTGTGGATCCATTTGAGATATTAAGCTCACTTGCATCTATAGATTTAAGTGATGAAAAAACTACTAGAAAAGATAAAATAGAAGCACTTCAGAAAATATTAAATGATATATTATAAAAAATTATAATGTAAGATAGGAGTGGAATTATATGTCAGATATTTTTGTAGCAAGTGTAATAAATCAAAAGACTGTAAATCAAAGTGCACAACAAGTATTAGTTCTAATAGCAGCTCAAGTATTGAATATAATTGAAGCGCAATTTGGATTTTCAACTAATAGCGATGATGATGTAATCAACGCATAATAATATACTAAAAAAGACCTCTAATAGAGGTCTTTTTTAGTATATAAAAAAAACATAAGGCATATATATTACAGTATGATTTTTTATATAAGGGAGGACAAAGAATGTCTGATAATCTAACAAAAAGTTTAGAAGATATACAGAACGATAATGGAATAACTATGAAAGCTAACATAATAGATCAGATAAATACGAATCAACAGTCAAACATGACTCTATCAGCTTACTCTGTTATAACTCAAGTTTGCTCTACAGTAAAGATAAATAATGTAGATATAGAAGGTGAGAATATTGAACAATAGTAGAGACGTTGAAAAGAGAGACTGGATTATAATAAGAACTAAAAGAAAAAATGATAAGATGCCTTCAGAGATAAGAGTTGACTTAAAAGGGAATGTTTTTATAGACGGGGAACTTTATGATGAAACTAATACGAAGTATAAAAATTTAAGTGTAAGTGTAGATGTATATAATAGAATGAATACTGGTGAAGAAACAGAAGAAATGCTTAAAAGTAAAGAAAAGGCTAAAGAAGGAGAAATAGTGCCTATAAAAGATATTAAAAGTCCTACTAGATCGGAAAGTACAACTGTTAAATTTTAAAAATTAGGAGGGATAATATGGAGAGAAATAGAGAATATGATGATATAACTTATGACTTTTTGAGAGAATGTGAAACGAATATAAATGAAGAGGAATTTATAGAAGATGATAGTGATGTGATAGATGAAAATTTTGAAGAAGTGTTATTTGAAGAAGAAACAAATGAAGAATGTAGCGAAGAGTATAGTGAAGAATATAGTGAAGATGATGATATTAAAAATGAAGATAATAAAAAAGATGATAAAGACTTTTATAGTACCAATGTAAATATGGGAAATTTTGAAATTAACATAAACAGTATGAAATTTAAAAATCCAGCAGAGCTTCTATTAAAACTATATGATATTAGGATGGATAATACATTAACAAAAGAAGAAAAAAATATTAAGTCACAAGAAATTATAAAACAATATACGAGGTGATAAATATTGTCTAATGTATCGTCTTTACTTGTTAATTTATCTAATCAAGGTAACATATTTAAAGGAAAGAAAAGTAGTGTATCACAGTTTAACTTTATTGTTATGATAGGTAATAATGAAATAAATAATATAGAAAAAAAGAATGGAATTTCAATATCTATAGATATAAATAAGTTAGGGGAAATATCTATAGATGGATTAGATGAAAATCAAATAAATGATGAAAATATAAAGATATATGCAGATAAAAAAGTTACTAATAGTGAGAAATAGATTCACAAAAGAGAGGGGGAGAATTAATGGAGTTAGAAAATAAATATAATAAACTTTATAGTTTTCTAATAAACACTTCTAATCAAGCAAATTTATCAAATACTAATAATAAAGATATAACTCAAATAAATTCAGTATTTGTACTTATACATCCTTATTATATAGATAAACTTAATATAGAAAACTTAGACTTAGATATACAGGTTACAGAAGAAGGAATAGTAAAAATAAATAATGAGGAATTTAAGGTAAAAGAGATAGAAAAAGGAGTTAGTGTGTTCGGACTTATTAAAAGAGAGGAGGATGTATCCAATGAGGTGTAATGAGTGCAATATAGATCAGATTATAAAAATCAATACACCTGAAAAAGTAAAATTTGAATGCGAGAATGGACATACATGGTATGAAGACTATATAGATAATGGCGGAGTTCACGAGAGACCTGACTCATATAAAATAGAGTTTGAGGATACTTTATTTCCAAGTGAAAAGATATTATATAAAAAAATTATAGATGAAATAGATAAAAATAAGAATTTCTATAATAGTTCTAATCCAGAAGATATTACTCGGACTATCATTAAGAAAATAGGAGTAAGTGAAAAAGAAATATATAAGCTATTTAAAAAAATAAATGAGTATAAAGAGATTTTATAATTTAAAATGATACAAATTTAATATGAGAGGAGGATACTATGAAACTATATATAGATGAAAGTTTAGTTGACATAAGCAATACGTATAATCTAACTTACACGATAGATTCTTTAAATGAATTTTTAGATACTACAGGAAGAATAATATCTAATATTTATATAAATGATAAAACATATGAACCTTCATATAATTGGATAGACGAAATTATTAAAAATGATGTTAATTCAGTAAAGATAGTAACAGATGATTTAGGAATATATGTAGAACAGTCAATACTAGAATTAAAAGAAGAAATTGATGAACTATATAATGAGTTAGAAGTTATAATAAAAAATATAGACGTAAATGATCCTGGAGATGCTTTTGAAGTTATAACATTATTATTAAAAGAAATAAATAGAATAGAAAAAGATATACTAAATTGCTATGATAAGATAGATATTAGTTGTTTCTTAAAGGAAGAAGAGACAAGTAAAGTAATTAAAGAAAGCCAAGAACTTTGTGATAAAAAAAATATATTTTATTTAGCAGATAAACTATATTTTGAAGTAAGAGTTATATTAAGTGATTGGAGCATTAAGCTAAAAGAGGCTTGCAGAAAGATTGAACATAGTAAGATCAATATAGAAAAGAGAAGATATAAGTATGAAGAAAAATTAGCCGATTTTATTAACAATTTAGAGTTACGTCAAAATTTAGAAATAGAAGATAATGAAGTTTTTGACGATTTAACCTGTAATAAATGTGAAGTATCTGAACAAGATCATATAGAAGAATGTAAACATGATTTAGACAATATAATTAACTCTACAGAAGAAATAAAAGAAAAAGATGACGAATTAAATGTTAATATACATAAAGATAATTATAATGATGAATTAAAAAGAGATATGTTACAATATACTGATAATAGAATAAAAACAGATGAAAATATAAATTTTAAAAATAATGAAGTGAAAAAAACAGAAAATTGTTGTAAGTGTGAATCCACAAAAATTGATGAAAATAAAAAAATTGAATTAGGGGATAATCTCAATAAACTCTATTCAATATATGAAAACAAAAAATAGAAAATAAAATAAGGACTAAATAGTCCTTATTTTATTTGTATATTCTTTGATTTAAGTCTACTATTGATAAACTTACTTAAGGCTACTTTTATTACAGATACCACAGGAACAGCTAAAAGCATTCCCATAACACCAAATATTCCGCCAGACACTAATATAGTGGTTATAGTCCAAAATGGAGATAGACCAACATGATGACCTAGTATTTTAGGACCTAAGTATAGACCATCAAACTGCTGTAAAAGTACTACAAATATTAAGGTCCATATAGATTTTATAGGATCATAGAATAATGTTATTATAAAAGAAGCTACAATGCCTAAAAAAGGACCAAAATAAGGTATTACATTAGTTACACCTACAATAATGCTTATAAATAAAGAATATGGAGCATTTATAATTTTCAATCCGATAAAACATAATATACCTATAATTAAAGAGTCAATTACTTTTCCAACTAAAAACTTAGAGAAAACATGACTTAACTCTTTAGAGAGATTTATGATATTACGTGCTTGTGATTCTTCAAATAGTGCATAAAGTAACTTTTTAAACTGAACTGCAAATATATTTTTATCTTTAAGCATGTATATAGAAATTACAAGACCTAAAATTATATTTGTAATAGCAGAAGTTACTACAGATGTAATATCTATAATTTTAGTAAAATCGTAATTATCAAAAGAAACTACGCTACTACTAATTTCACTTATTTTATCTATAATATTATTAGCTATATATTTTATAGAGTCAGGTAGATTAGTACCATTGCTTATTAGTTTTTCTTCTAAAATATTTACTATATTATTTAAATAACTAGGTAGATCATCTATCAGGGTTTTGATACTTATAATTATTTTAGGCGTTAATTTAGTAAGTATTAATAAAATAATAGATAATGATATGGTATAAACTATAAAAATACTGAACACTTTTTTTATATTAAAAGTTTTTTCTAAGTAAACAATTAAAGGATTCAAAAAATATGCTATTAAAAATCCATATAAAAACGGACTAAATACTTTAGATATTGACTTTGAAAAGCCAGAACTTGTAATTTGTTCAAATAAAATAAGTGATAATAATAGAAATATGAAGAATTTTAAATAATTAAACTTTTTTTCCGATATACTCAACTCCTTATCTAATCAGTTGTCATAATAATTATAACATTAAAAATAGTTATTTTAATAAAAAATCTAAATACTTTTGTTTATAAGCTATATATAGAGTAATATAAGTTGTTTTATACTTAAAAATTGTATTTTTATGAACTAATTTGACTTATCAAAGAGTATAAATCTTTGATTTGTTACTGGTTACTTATACTAGAGTATAAGTTTGGTTAAAGAAAAAACTATCTAAATTGAGTTTCAGTTTATCCAACTGTAATATATTATTAATTGATATAAGAAGAAGCTTAAAATAATAAGGAATTATAATTAAATTTTCTAAAATTATATGAGAAAAAAGAATTGAAAATTACTTATGAATTCCTAAAAAAAAATACATATAATTATATGTATTTATGGAAATATGATTTATTTATAAAAACTAATGTAAAAAATAATAAAATTAATGGACTTAAGTATGATTATATAAACAGCTTACTTAGATAGTAAAATTTAAAACTTTGAAATATACATAGTGTGAATAATACAGAATTTTAAATATTTTTACTAACTATACAAGTACTTTCTATATAAAAATCTTAAAAACATATTAACTTTCTATGATTCGTACAGCACCCCTAAATCTTTTTTTCCAATGACGTTCTAATTTGCTTATAAGTAATCCACTTTTAGGAGACATATGAGCAAACAAATTATTGTCTATTATTACTCCAGAGTGAGTTATAACATCATGATTAACTACAAAATATGCTAAATCAAGAGGTTTAAGATCATCTATACCAACTTCTTTATAGCCCAATTTTCTTATAGCTTTTATATATCTTTCCGGATTATTTAAATACCAATCTTTTTCTATATATTTACCATCATCACTAGGAATATCTATCCCGAATTCTTTGTAAAAAAGAATAAGGAATCCTAGACAATCAACGCCTTCTTTTAAAGAACGTCCATTATGAACAAATCTTACTCTTCTAAATTTATTTAAGACTTGTTTTATCTTTATTTTTAGATCTTCAGACATTATTTTACCTCCCTAAAAAATAAATATAGTCTATATCATAATATGAAAATTAGAAAAATTAGTGAAATAAAAAGTTTGAGCTACAGATTCACAAAACAATCTTAAAAATCATATATTATAATAAGTCATCCACAAATTGGAAAGACTTAAATTTACTCATAGTAAGAAATACGAAATGAGGTGAAATACATGGGTAGAGCGGATGGTGTAAGTAGTGAATTACTATTTTTCTTCTTACTATTGGTTGTACTGTTTATGCCTTGTGGTAGAGGGTGTTGGTAGAAAATAATAATGTAAATATTAATTTAAATTAGGGGTCTATATAGACCCCTAATTTTGTGTTTAAAGCTAAAACAAGGTAATAATTAATATTGAAAAGTCAAATCATATTTAATAAAATATAGAAAAGATACTAAATCTATAAGTATAATATTTTAATAGATTAAAAACATTTAATATAGAAGAGGGGGTAGCCTTGGCTAATTATATTATTAATAAAATAAGAAAATATAAATTTAAGGTAATAATATTTTCTTTAGCTATACTTCTGGTCCCATCAACTGCATTTTCTGAAAAAAAAGATAAAAATCAAAAAGTGGTACTTCAATTGAGATGGAATCATCAATTCCAATTTGCAGGATACTATGCAGCTAAATGGCTAGGATATTATGAAAAAGAAGGTTTAGATGTTGAGATTAGGTCAGCCCATGGTGACAATGGTAACCTCACCTTGGCTCCAGAAGAAGTAGCATCAGGAAGAGCTGACTTTGGAATAGGGTCATCAGATATCTTACTTGCTCAAGATAAAGGTGCAGATCTATGTGTTGTAGCATCCTTATTTCAAAGAAGTCCAGTAAAGTACTATGCAAAATCAGAATTACCATATGAGTCTATTGTTGACTTTACCAAGCTTAAAGTTGCAAGAAGAGAAAAAGACTTACTTGATATTGAATTGCAAGCAATGTTAATAAGTGAAGGAATAGATCCAAAAATTTTACCACTGATTAATAAGGAAACAGAATTCACAGTTGAAGATCTGGAGCCAGGAAAGTATGATATTATACCTGGACATGTAGGAGGAACTATCGAGTTTTACGCTAAAAAAAGAGGTATAAAACTAAAAACTATAAAACCTATAGATTATGGTATAGATTTTTATGGAGATTCTCTTTTTACAACAAGAAGTCTTGCAGTTCAAAATCCCGAACTTGTAGAAAGCTTTAGAAGAGCTAGTATGAAAGGATGGGCATATGCATTGGAACATCCTGACTATATTATTGATAGAATGGGTAAGGAACTAAGCAATAGTGAACATAAAAGTAAGAAAGACTTTATTGAATATAATAAGTTTCAGATAGAAAAAATTAAAGAACTTACTTTATATCCTGTAGTAGAACTAGGAAATATTAACCCCTATAGATGGGAAACAATGAATGAAGTTATGGGAAAACTTAATTTCGTTACTAATAAGATAGATAGAGATAAATTTATATTTAATTATCAAAAAGTATTGAATAGTAAGTACAAAAGGATGGAGAGAGCATCCATACTGTTTCTTATACTTTCTTTCTTTCTTTATATAATTATATTTTTATTTAACTTATCATCAAAAAACAAAATGCTGCAAAATCAAATAATAGAGAGAAAGCAAGCTGAAAACAGAATAAGAAAAGGAAAACAAAGATATGAAGCTATATTTAATAGTGCAATAGTTGGAATTATAGTAACTTCTAAAACTAACGAAATTATTCAAGTTAATCAAAAATGGTGTGATATGATAGGATACACGCAAGAAGAATTAATAGGTAGAAATATAAAAGATATTATATCTGAAGATGGAAATGAAAAACCAAATGAGCTTATAAATAAACTAAATACTGGTAAAATAAATAACTATGAGGTAGAACAAAAGTATATAAAGAAAAATGGAGAAGCACTCTGGGGAAGATTAATCATGACTACCATATTTGATCAAGATAATGAAACAAAAGTATATCTTAATATGGTAAGTGATATAACTAATAGAAAAATAGAGCAAGAAGCTGTAAAAAGAAGTGAAAAGAGATTTAGAAGAATAATTAATGAGGTAGCATCTGAAATTTCTCAAACAGATAATATAGCTGAACTATTTAATAAAGAAAATTTAGATAAATTAAAGTATACAGAAGATGACAAGAACAAAGTTTCTCTAAAACTTGAAAAAATAAATCTTGAACTAGAGAAGATGTTTAAAAAAGAACTTGACGAAAATAAAAGAAAAGAAGCGTTAATAATTCATCAAGCAAAGCTTGCTGCAATGGGAGAAATGATAGGAAATATAGCACATCAGTGGAGACAACCATTGAATAGTCTAGGATTAATAATATCTAATATTGAGGATAGCTATATGTATAATGATCTTAGTAATGAATATTTACACTCTTCAGTTCAAACATCTAAGAAATTGATATCCCAAATGTCAAATACTATTGATGATTTTAGAGACTTTTTGAAGCCTAAAAATAAAAAAGAAGAATTTTGTTTGTATGAGTGTATAGTTTCTGTACTTGAACTATTTGAAGAAAACCTAAGATTCAATAATATAAAAGTTATATTTGAAAACATTGTAATGGAAAATGCTTTTGGGTATGAAAACCAATATTCCCAGGCTATATTTAATATAATTTCTAATTCAATAGATGCTTTAGCTTCTACGGGCAGACCAGATAAAAAAATTGTTATAAGTATATATTTGGAAGATGATAAAATAGTATCAGAATTCACAGATAATGGTGGAGGAATAAAAGAAGAAATAGCAGATAGAATATTTAATCCTTATTTTACTACAAAAAAAGAAAAACAAGGTACAGGTCTTGGACTTTATATAACTAAAACTATTATTGAAAATAACATGGGAGGAAAGGTAGAGTGGAAAAATCAAGAAGAGGGAGTATCTATGAAAGTTTCTTTACCCAAAGATGGTGGTAAAAAAAATTTATAAATATTTTTCACGAATTTAAATTAATGACATACTATAATAAAAAGCACTCCTTTATTTAATTAAAACTACTTATAAAAGAGTGCTTTTTAATTGAAATAATATAAATGTTGAAAAAAGGGGACTTATTTAATAGAATAGTAAGAAAGGAAACATAATCTTTAATAAAGCTTCAATAATAAGGTAAAGGCTTATACAATTATAAATTTTAATTACTATTATACCTAAATAAAGCAAAGGAAAACGATTTATAAACTACAATATAAAAAATATATAGGTAAAAGTATATATCTATAGTTGCCATACAAATAGGTAGGAGTGATGAATTTGCTAAATATTAGCGAAAGGGGTTTACTAAGTAACATAAGGTTACTTCTTGTAGAGGATGAAGAACTTGCCAGAGATGAACTTTCAAGATTTTTAAAAAGAAGAGTAGGAAAGCTTTATATAGCACAAAATGGACTAGAAGGTCTAGAAAAAATAAAAGAATATGATCCAGATATGATAGTTACAGATTTAAAAATGCCTAACATGGATGGGCTTGAAATGATAAGAACGGCAAGAAAAAACGGATATGATGGAGCAGTTATAATAGTTTCAGCTCTTTCTGATAGTGAAACTATTTTGAAAGCTGTCGATGTAGGAATAGTAAAGTATATGGTAAAACCAGTAGACACTGAAAAACTAATATTAACTATGGGAGATTTAGCTTCTAATATATTAAAAACTAAAATGAATCATACGGTTATAGATGATAAACTTTTAATTGACAAAGATGCTAAACGTGAAATAGAGCAAAAGATAAGAGGTGAAATAGCACATTTTATAAAATCTTGTACCGGAAAAGGACCTAGAAATGTTCAAGTATTTATACAGGGTAATATAATAAGTGTAAAAGCTGAAGGGGTACTAACACTTTTAGAAAGTACCTTAGTATCTAACAATAAAAATAATAGTTTGGTAAATTACAATAGGAGACTTTTGTACTTAGAAAATAAACGTCTAATAGAAAAATCTATAGAAAATATTGTAGAAACTAAGGTTAATTTGTTGGAAATAGAAGTAGATTCGTGCAAAAACTTTGATTTTGTAAAATTTTCGTTTTTATAGCTTGTAATTATATTAACGATATGTTAGAATATCATTGTAATCATAATGTAATGTTAAAGTAATATCAATGTAATAAACATTGTGATGACATAATATAAGTGTAATATGAATATAATGTGATATTAATATATGCTAAATTGGATACGTTTTCGTAAGCCAATTTGGTTAATTTTTAAAAAATTATATATATGTGTGCTTGACAATCATTGAAGAAAACGTTTTAGTTAGGCTTTAATAGGTCAACACTTAAGAATTCTGTAATAGGTTCTTTTGTGTTGTCCTTTTTTTATATAATTCATAAAATTTTATTTATATTTTTAAAGGGGGAGTATCCATGAGTAAAGAGGCTTCTATTTACGAGTTAGAAGGCAAACCGAGTCTTAAAGTAGCGATTCCTTTAGGACTACAACACGTTTTAGCAATGTTTACTGGAAATATTGCACCTATAATTATTTTAGCAGGAGTAATAAATATAGCAGAGGCTGACAGGGTTTTAATGATTCAATCTGCTATGATAGTAGCAGGTCTAGTTACTTTAGTTCAGTTATATCCAATCTGGAAAGTTGGATCAGGATTACCATTAGTTATGGGAACAAGTTTTGCGTTTGTTCCGACTGTATTAGCTGTGGGACAGAAGTACGGTCTAGCAGGAGTATTAGGTGGATCACTAGGTGGAACTTTAGTAGAGGTATTATTAGGATTTTTCATAAAACCACTTCGTAAGTTTTTCCCGCCTATAGTTACAGGTACTGTATTGATTGCGATAGGATTATCTCTTATACCTACAGGTATAAAATATTTTGCAGGTGGAGAAGGAGCCAAAGACTTTGGTTCACCACAAAACTTAATTTTAGGACTTATTGTTCTTTTAACAGTTATATTATTACAAAGATTTGGTAAAGGTGTATTTAGTATAGCAGCTATTCTTATAGCATTAGTATTAGGATATATTATAGCAATTCCAATGGGTAAAGTTGACTTTACTGGAGTATCTCAAGCAGGATGGTTCAGCTTACCTAGACCTTTAAAATTTGGATTAGAATTCCATCTTGACGCGATACTAAAATTCGCTGCTGTATATCTTATAGCGGGACTTGAAACAATAGGTAATATTTCAGCTATTGCATCAAGTGGATTAGATAGAGAAGCAACGGACGATGAAATGACAGGAGCAGTATTAGCTAATGGATTCGGTAGTGCATTTGCATCAATATTCGGAGTACTTCCAAATATCGGATTTGGTCAAAATGCTGGTATTGTAGCTATGACTAAAGTAGTTAATAGATTCTGTGTTGCTACTGGAGCTGCATTTTTAGTATTTGCAGGTATAGTACCTAAATTTGGAGCAATATGTGCGGCAATGCCACCAAGCGTATTAGGTGGAGCTGTAACAATGATTTTCGCTAGTATAACTGTTAGTGGTATAAAAATGGTATCAAGTAAAGGTATAGATTCAAGAATTTCTACTATATTATCTGTTTCATTAGGAGTTGGAATAGGATTTAGTCAAGTTCCAGCAGCGTTAGAATTTATGCCAGCATTCTTTAAAGGATTCTTTGGAGATCCTGTGGTTGCAGCAGGTATATTAGCATTAATTTTAAATATAGTTTTCCCAGAAAAAGCTGAAAAAAAAAGTGATGAAAAAAATAATTTAGCAACTGAATAAAAAGGTTAATAATACAGCAAAAATTTGTTATTATATAAGTATAAAGCTAGATTTTCCGATTCCTAAAAAAAAGGAGTGAGAATGTGATAACGATTAAGGAATATATAGTGCCTAAAAGTATAGAAGAAGCATACGAGCAGTTTAGTGCTAAGAAAAAATCAACACTAATTGGTGGTGGAGCATTCATAAGAATGGGCTCCAAAAATATACCGGCTGCTATTGACTTATCAAAAGCTGGATTGGACTATATTAAAGAAAATGAAGATACAATTGAAATCGGAGCAATGACTACATTTGGAGATATAGAGCACTCCGAATTATTAAAAGAACATTTTAATGGAGTCCTACCAGAATCTGTTAAAGAAATAGTAGGAATGCAATTAAGAAATTTAGTTACAGTTGGAGGAACAGTATATACAAGATATGGATTCTCAGATTTCTTAGCAGGTCTATTAACTTTAGATGTTCAAGTAAAACTATATAAACAAGGATTAATTCCATTGGATAAATTCTTGGAAGAAGGTGCACCAGAAAGAGATATACTGGAGTGCATAATAATTAAAAAAGAAAATAGAAAAGCTGCTTATAAAGCAGTCAGAAACTCAATGGGAGATTACGCAATACTAAATGTTGGTGCCTCAAAATTAGATAATGATTACAGATTAGTAGTTGGTGCAAGACCACGTAGAGCCACATTAGCTAAAGGAGCTATGGAATACCTAAACAAGAATGGTGCAACAGAAGAAAACATAGATAAAGCATGTGATATGGCATCTGAAGAAATCGTTTTCGGAGATAATGCAAGAGGAAGTAAAGAATATAGAAAAAGCGTTTCCAAGGTCTTGTTAAAGAGAGCTCTAATGGAGGTTGTTAACAATGATTATTAATGTTAAGATAAATGGATTGAAAAAAACCTTAGATGTGGAACCAGATGAATATTTAGTTGATGCGTTGAGAAGATATGGATATATAAGTGTAAGGCAAGGCTGTGATACAGGAAACTGCGGTGTATGTACAGTACACCTTGACGGAAAATCAGTTTTATCTTGTATTGTATTAGCAGCTAAGGCAGATGGACGTGAAGTAACAACAATAGATGGAGTAAAAGAAGATGCAGAAAGAGTAGGAAGATATCTAGTTGAAGAAGGAGCAGAGCAGTGTGGATATTGTAGTGCAGGAACTATAATGAGTATTCTTTATCTAGAAAAATGTGTAGAAAATCCAACTGATGAAGATATATTACACTATTTAGCTGGAAATCTTTGTAGATGTACAGGATATGAAGGACAAGTAAGAGCGATAAAAAAATACTTGGAGGCGAAGAAAAATGAAGATAGTAAATAAGCCATATTCTAAGATAGATGGAATGGGATTAGTTACAGGAAAACCAGTATATACAGAAGACCTTGCACCCAAAGATGCTCTTATAGTAAAAATATTAAGAAGTCCTCATGCATTTGCTAGAATAAAAAGTATAAATAAAAGTATAGCTGAAAAAGTACCTGGAGTAGAATGTGTATTTACACACGAAGATGTAGAAAAAATAAGATTTACAAGAGCAGGACAATGTTGGCCAGAATTATCTCCATACGATACATGTATATTAGATGAATACGTGAGATATGTTGGAGATGAAGTAGCTATAGTAGCTGCTGTTGATGAAAAAACAGCGATGAAAGCTTTAAAAATGATAAAAGTAGAATATGAAGTATTAGATCCAGTTCTTAGTCTTGACGAGGCAGATGGACATTCTTCAATGGTTCATCCAGAGGAAGACTCTTATACACTGGCAGAGTATGGATTTGATAGAAAGAGAAATATAGCATGTCAAGTTGAGCTTAAACTAGGAGAACTAGATAAGGCTCTTGCAGAAAGTGAAGTTGTATTAAAAAGACAATATAGAACACAAGCACAAGCACAAGCTATGATGGAAACTCAAAGAACTTTTACGTATATGGATATGCATGGTAGATTAGTAGTTGTTTCAGCTACTCAAATACCTTTCCATGTTAGAAGAATATTGTCAAATGCTTTTAAAATGCCAGAAAGTATGATAAGAGTAATAAAACCAAGAATAGGTGGAGGATTTGGGGCAAAACAAACAGCTGCATCAGAATTCTTCCCAGCATTAGTGACACTTAAAACAGGAAAACCAGCAAAAATAGTATACGATAGAAGAGAAGTATTTAGAGCTACATCTTCAAGACATGAAATGAAACTGGAAGTTACTTTAGGAGCAACAAAAGAAGGAAAGATAAAAGCAATAAGATTAGATGCGGTTTCAGATAAAGGTGCATATGGAGAACACTGTAATAGTGTTATAGGTGCTGTTGGTAAAAAAGTATTAACACTATATAATAAAGCTGATGCTTATGAGTTTAACGGAAAAGCAGTATATACAAATCATCCTGTAGGTGGAGCCTTAAGAGGATTCGGAGTAACTCAAGGTGTATTCGCACTTGAAACAATAATAAACGAATTAGCTGATCAACTTAATATAGACCCAGTTAAAATAAGAGAAATGAACATGATTAAAAGAGGCGAAACTACTGAGCTATTTAATCTAACAACAAAAGACTGGGGTAGTGAACCAATGTACATGGATGGTTGCTTCCTAGAAGAGTGTGTTGAAAAAGGAAAAGAATTAATCAAGTGGGATGAGAAGTATGGTAAGAAAGTTGTAAATGGATCTAAAGTTAGAGGTCTAGGTATGGCTATAGCGCAACAAGGTTCAGGATTACCTAAAATAGATATGGCTTCAGCTGTATTGAAACTTAATGCAGATGGATTCTTTAACTTAACAATGGGTGCAACAGATATAGGAACAGGTAGTGATACTATATTAGCACAAATTGCTGCTGAAGGATTAGGTGTTGAATTAGATAAGATAGTAGTTTATTCATCAGACACTGACTTAACACCATTTGATAGTGGTGCATATGCTTCAAGTACAACATATACAACAGGAAATGCGGTTATAGAAGCAGCACTAAATATGAAAAATTTAATAATAAAATATGGTGCTGAGTACTTTAAAACAGAAATAGAAAATATAGAGTTTGATGGAGAATATGTAAGAAGAATAGATAATGGTGAAGAAATAAGTCTTGCAGATTTTTCAAAGAAATTGACATATAATATTCTACACACACAATTAGTAGCTACAGGCTCATATGTTCCAGAAAGAACAGCTGCACCATATATGGCAGGATTCGCAGAAGTAGATGTAGACACAGAGACAGGAAAAGTTGAAGTTGTAGAATTTGTAGGAACAGTTGATTGTGGAACACCTATAAATCCAAAACTTTCTAAAATACAAATAGAAGGTGGAATAGTAACTGGAATAGGTCTGGCTTTATATGAAGAGGTAAGATATAGTCCAGAAGGAAGATTAATGACGGATACATTTATGGAATACAAACTTCCTACAAGAACAGACATTGGTAAAGTTACAGCAGAACTAGTTGATGCATATGAACCATCAGGTCCATATGGAGCAAAATCAATAGGTGAAGTTGTAGTAAATACATGTGCACCAGCAATTGTTGATGCAGTATATAATGCTTGTGGTGTAAGAATTAGAGACTTACCAATTACACCAGAAAAAGTATTACGTGCTTTAGAGGAAAAAAAGCAAGCTGAAAAACAAAAATAAGTTAATAACTATTATTATTAATAGTTAATATAAATTTCATTATTAAAGAGAAGATTAATAGAACTACCCCATCCATTAAAATTTAATACTCAGAAAGAAGTGTATTCACTTCTTAATAAATGGTTGCTTACTACTCAAATGTTTTAATACTTTGATTATCATCTCTATGTTAATGTATTAAATTTTAACATAAGCTTCTATTAATCTTTTCTTCTTTTCTAATAAATTATCATTTCTCTAATAAGGATAAAGTCATATGACTTTATCCTTTATCATTTATATATTTAATTCATAGTACAAGTTTTATTTAGATAAAAACCTCCATATAATAAAATATATAAGGAGGGATTATATGGCCAAACGTATTTTGCTAATAATAATTGGTTTTATATGCGTAATTACTGTCATATTAGTTGGAACTTTCATTATTAATAATGTTAATAATAAAGATATAAACTCCAATAATAAAAATATTATTCGTGTAAGTAAAATGAATTCAAATAATAAAGAATTTAAGATATTAATAGAAATTGATACAAAGTATTTATATCTGATAGATAAAAATAGTAATACTATAGTAAAAAAATACATAGTAGCAACAGGAAAAGAAGAAACTCCGACTCCAATAGGAAGTTTTAAGGTTACTGATAAAGGAATGTGGGGAGAAGGATTTGGTACTAGATGGTTAGGTTTAAATGTTCCATGGGGAAGATATGGAATACATGGAACTAATAAACCATATTCAATAGGATCAAATGCATCACAAGGTTGCATAAGAATGAGAAATCAAGATGTAGAAGAACTATATAACTTTGTAAGACATAATATGTCAGTGACTATAATAGGGGGTCCTTTTGGACCTTTTAATCATGGTTTTAGAACTTTAACTCCTGGTGATAGGGGTTCAGATGTACAAGAAGTACAGAAAAGATTAAAGATAAAAGGATATTATAGTGGAGATATAGATGGTGTATATGGTGAATCTTTAAAAGATTCCTTAATAAGATTTTTAAAAGATAATAAAATGAAACTTACAGATGAAATAGGAGATGAGATATATGAGAAATTGGACATTATATTGACAGAATAAGACCTTTTGTTATTTCTTTTGTAAAAAAACCTCAAATTTAACTATAATTGAACTTAAACTACCTTTACAAAGTAATTGTATACAATTATAATTTAATAGCAAATGGAACTAATAATTGTAAATAAAAATTGTTTACAGCTTCAATGTAAAATAAAAAAGATAATTTTTAATACAGGAGAGGGATCATTTAAATGTTAAGAAGTAAAAGGTATGAAATAAAAAGAGGCTGTTTATTCTATAGGGAGGATCTAGCTTTTAAAACGATAATACACGAGACTATGTGGAGAATTTTAATGAAAGCTAAAGGATATAAAATAAAAGAACTCCTAAAAAATTGATAACATTTAGTTAATATTCATGATGATGCCATATAACTTATACTTACTTAAAAGTATAAGTTTTTTTATTTTTAGCAATATCAAGATAAGTTGGAAAACTTGTTTAGAAATAATGAAAAATATGGTATAATTAGTTTACGTATAATAAAGATTAAGTATTACTAGAATGGGTATAACTATTAATGATACACATAAGGAGGTAGATTTTATGTTGTCTGAAAGACTATTAGAAGGTTTAAATGATCAGATAAACTATGAATTTTTATCAGCTCATTATTATCTAGCTATGGCTGCATATTGCGCAGATCAAGATTTAGATGGATTTGCAAACTTCTTTGTAGTACAAGCAGAAGAAGAAAGATTTCATGCTATGAAATTCTATAATTTTGTAAATGAGTTAGATGGAAGAGTAAAAATAACTGGTATAGAAAATGTTAAAAATGATTATGAATCAATACTAGATGTATTTAAGTCAGCATTGGCTCATGAAAAAACAGTTACTAAAAGAATATATAACTTAACTGATATAGCTACTGAAGAAAGAGAACATGCTACTATTAGTTTATTAAAATGGTTTGTAGATGAACAAGTTGAAGAAGAAGCAAGTATGAAGTCAATATTAAAAAGATTAGAAAGATTAGGCGATGATATTCACGGTGTATATATGCTAGATCAAGAACTAGCTCAGAGAACATTTGTACCGCCTACTAATGCATAATAGATAAAGTTTAAAAATACCTTAGGTTATATAACCTAAGGTATTTTTTATATAGAAAAATCCACCTTCTTATAAATAAAAATTAGATTGTTAATAGATAATTATGATCGTTTACATAAAATTAACTAATATATAACACTGCCTTAATAGGAGTAAATAGATAAATGTGGAAATTAGTAATACTCTTATTAAGGGGGGATAATATTATGAAAATAAAGAATAAGGTTAAAAAGATAAGAAGTATATTAGGTGTAGGGTATTTAGGAAAAAAATTAAACTTTAAAAATATTCTGTACAAGATTTTGAGAATCAAAATAACAAGTATGAAGTATAAGTTTTTAATCCCTACACTTATAATGATCCTAGTATCGACCTTATCTATTGGGATTGTAGGTTATTTTACACAGAAAGGAATCATAAATCATCTATTAGAAGAAATGGTAAGGTCTCAGCTAAATAATTTCAAAAAGGAGATATCACAAAGTGAGGTTAACTATTTAAAATCCAAAAATTCTGTAGACAAATATTTAGTTAAAATAGCAAGAAGTATTGCTGGACAAATAACAAAAATTCCAGAGAGCGAATTAAATAAAGAGCTTAAAAATATTTGTGATAGAATTCAAGTAGATAGGATAAGAATTATAGATGAAAATGGAATGTCTAAGTGGAGCAGCAATGAAGAATTAGATAATTTTGATTTTAATTCTAGTAATCAATCAAGAGCTATCCTAGAAGGAATAAATAATAAAGATTTTTATATAATTCAAGAGTCAATAAAAACAAGAGATGGACAAACAATGCACTTTGTTGCAGTAGGTAGAGAAGATAAGCCAGGAGTAATTCAAATTGGAATAAGAACATCTTATATTGAAGATATGATTAATTTATATGATATAAAGGCTGTTGCCAAAGGAAGTAAATTTGGAAAGAATGGATATATGTTTGTAGCAGATAAAGATGGTAATATTATTAGTCATCAAGATACTCAAATTATAGGGAAAAATTTAAAAGATTTTAGTTGGGGAAAAGATATAGTAAAAATGAGAAAAGGTTCATTTGGATTTTCACATAATGGAGAAAAATATTTTGTAGCTTTCGAGCGACATTATAAAAATCAGATATTAGCATCAGTTATGCCATCAGGGAGTTATATATCAGGAATAAACTCATTTGCTGTAAATGTCGCTTTGTTTACTATTATTATCATAATTATAACATTTGGAATTATAAGTATATTAAATAATAAAGTGATAACGAACAGAATAAATAAGGGAATAAAATTTATAAAAGAAATAGAACATGGAAATTTAAATGTGAAAATGGAAATGCATAGCAAGGATGAAATTAGCTTATTAATGACAGGTTTGGAAAATATGAAAGAAAATTTAAGAGAAATATTACTCATTATTTCAAATTTCGTTAATAAGATAAACAGTACAGTTACGTTATTATCAGATTCTTCGTACCAAACTAACTCATCTAGTCAACAGATAGCGGTATCTATAAATCAAATAGCTGTTGGAGCAAATAATCAAGTAAAAGAAATACATGATAGTGTTAATAAGCTAGAAGACTTAGCAAAAGGAATAGTACAAATAGATACTAACTTTAAAGTTATAGAAGAAAAGGCTAAGGATATAAAAAAACAGAATAATAAAGGATTAGAAACTGTAAAACTATTAAAGGAAAAGTTTATAAAAAATGAAGAATCTACCTTAGTAATGAAAGATAAGATGAAAAACTTGTCCTATAAATCTGACGAAATACAGAATATAGTGGAAGTTATAAATGACATTGCTCAACAGACTAATCTTCTTTCTCTTAATGCTTCTATAGAGGCTGCAAGAGCTGGTGAATATGGAAAGGGGTTTTCTGTAGTAGCTAATGAAATAAGAAAACTGGCAGAAGAAAGTATGAGCTTTTCAAAAAAAATAGGAGGTATAATAAAAGGCGTAAGAGAAGATATAAAAGATGTAGATACATCAGCAAATATAGTATTAGGCACAGTTATGCAATCAGGAAAAATTTTAGAGTATACAATAAGTGATTTTAATACGCTAAAGGAGTCTAATGAAGTTATATTTGAACTGATCGATAAACTATATGTAATTGTAGATAAGTCAAATAAGGATAAGGAAAAGATGATAATGTCTATGAATAATGTTGTATCTGTCTCTGAAGAAACAGCTGTTTCTACTGTAGAAATTTCATCTTCGACTCAAAAACAATTATCTGAATTTGAAAAGATAAGTGAAACAGCTAATGAACTAAATGACATATCATGTGGTCTATCTCAAATTATAAAAAAGTTTAGTGTTGATTAGATATAATATAATCGTTATTTAATAATATAGAGAGTTATAGAAAATAAAAAACAAAGATGAAAACACATTTTCATCTTTGTTTTTTATTTTGTGTAATATTTATATTAATAATTATTTAGATAAGTTTCTTTGAGCTGTTTCAACTAGTCTTTTAGTTATACTTCCACCTACAGAACCATTTTGTCTAGAAGTTAAGTTACCTTTATCTATTGATTCATAGTTACTTAAACCTAATTCACTTGCTATCTCAGTTTTCAATTGATTTAAAGCTTGACGAGCTTCAGGTACTACTAATTTATTACTTGAATTGTTTGGCATTAAAAACATCTCCTTTTTGTAAAGTTATTATGTTAAATGAGTGTAATAGTATTATGTGTAAGAAAAGTCATTGTAATTCAAGTAAATATATCAAACAAAGGAATTAAAAACCACCTAGAAAAGTATCATTTTTAATCCAAATATAATAAGAATTAGTCCACCTAGAAAATCCATGTATTCATTAATAAATTTATTTTTTTTAATTTTTTTTGAAATCATAAAAGCTACTACAGTTAAAAAAGAAGAAGTCATACCTATAAATATTGTATTTTTAAAAATCAGTGATTTAAAATCTATGTTATTAAAAGTAGAAAATCCAACAACTAAAGCATCTATGCTAACACATATTCCTAATAAAAGTACTAGAAAAATATTTAGTTTTTTTACTTCCTTTTCTTCAGAAAAACCTTCTTTAAACATTAATACTCCAACTAGAAGTATTATTATACCACCTATTTTAGAGGGTAATTGGAATACATATGTGTTGAATAGACTCCCACATATACCACCCATACTAGCAAATAAGAATTGAAAAAAGCCAAAAGAAAAAACAAAAGCAAGAGCAATCCTTTTATTTATATTTTTATCAAGTCCTACAGATATAGCTACTCCAAAAGCATCTAGCGCTAGAGCAAATGAAACTAAGCTCAAGTCTATTATTGACATTAACACTCCTCCCATATTTATATAAAAAAACTTTTTATTTATACATATAAATAAAATTGAAAGCATTTTATAGAAAGTTATACTAGGATAAATCTCTATGAAACTATATAAGCATAGTTAATCATATGATTGAAGTTACAAATTAAGTAATAAAAATATTAAAAATTTCATATTGGTTTATATATAAGGGTTAAATAAATTAAGAAATATAATATGTATAAATAGAAAGGGGTGGTATGATGCTATCTCCGAGTTCTGAAGATTATTTAGAAGAGGTGTATAGACTTTCCTTAAATAAGGATGAGATTAGAATAAAAGATATAGCAGACTGTTTAAAAGTATCCATGCCTTCTGTAGTTAAAGGGCTTAGGAAACTTAGTATACTAGGATATGTTATTTATAGTCCGTATGAGAGAATAGAACTTACTGACAAAGGAATAAAGAAAGGTAAATTCTTAGTAGAAAGAAATGGTATACTAAAAGAATTTGTAAAGATAATAGGTTCAAAATGTGATATAGAAGAAGAAGCTGAAGCTATGGAACATTATTTAACTATATCTACAATTAAAAGTATAGAAAAATTAGTAAAGTTTTTTGAAACAAACGAAAGAATATTAAAAATGTTTAATGTATTTGAAAATGATAGTATATTAGATGATAATACAAAGTAAATAAATAAAGCAAAATTCTCGAATTTTTTATTAGAAAAAATAAATTAACTATAAGATTAAGAATTTTGCTTTTTTATTACTATAAAATTAAAAGTAGAATAAATTCTATTATTGCATTGATATTATATATTTTATTAAATATATTAGAATATGCCTATTAAATTAGCTAATGAATTTATTATAAATGTAACAATTATAGCGACACTTGTTGTAAGTAAGAATGTGAATAATGCCCATTTGGTACTATTTGTTTCTTTTCTTATGGTTAATAAAGTAGTTGCACAAGGAAAATGTAAAAGTGAAAATAACATGAAATTTATAGCAGTTATTATGTTCCAACCATTATTTAATAATAAATTCTTTAGACTATCCAGGCTCTCCAATTCTAACATAGCTCCTTTAGACATATAGCTCATTATCAAAATAGGAAGAACTATTTCATTTGCAGGTAAACCAAGAATAAAAGCCATTAGAATAAATCCATCAAGTCCTAATAGTTCACCGAAGGGATTTAGAAAACCTGCTACATGATTTAATATACTTACATCTCCTATAGTAATATTGGCTACCAGCCATGTTACTGCTCCAGCTGGAGCTGCAACTATAACTGCACGACCTAGAACGAATATAGTTCTATCTAAAAGAGATCTTACTAAAATAGAGCCTATTTGAGGCTTTCTATAAGGTGGTAGTTCCAAAGTAAATGATGATGGAACTCCTTTTAAAATAGTTTTAGATAAAATCTTAGATACTATTAAGGTTACATATATTCCTATAAGAACCATAAATACAATTGATAAAGATGCTAGTAATGAGCTATATTGAGAAGCTACAATTCCCCCAATAAATATCATAGATAATGATATAAGTATAGGAAATCTTCCATTACAAGGAACAAAGTTATTCGTGATTATCGCTATGAGTCTCTCTCTAGGGGAATCGATTATACGACAAGCAATAACACCAGCTGCATTGCAACCAAAACCCATACTCATTGTTAGAGCTTGCTTTCCATGAGTACCAGACTTTCTAAACATATTATCAAGATTAAAGGCTACCCTTGGTAGGTATCCTAAGTCTTCTAATAATGTAAACATTGGAAAAAATATAGCCATTGGAGGAAGCATTACAGAAACTACCCAACCTAAAGTTCTATATATACCTAAAACTAATATTCCATGTAACCAATCAGGTGCATTCATATAATTGAAAATACCAGTTATTTTGTCTTCTAGACTAAAGAAAAAGTCTGATAATAATTGGGATGGATAATTTGCACCTTCAATAGTTATCCAAAATATTATACCTAATAGTAAGAGCATTATAGGATAACCAGTTATTTTTGATGTTAAAATATTATCAATTTTTTCATCCCATTTGACTTTTCTTTTATCATCAACTGTAGTTACACTTTTAGATATTGTTTCGGCATTTTGATATATTGTAGAGACGATACTATCTCCTATAGACTTATCTTTCTTACTATGTATAAACTCTAAAACATCATCTAAGGGAGTTTTAGAATTATTACTCATCGTCAATTCCTCCTTCATAAGAATCATTTATTATAGAATTAATAGTACTTAATATTTTCTCATCACCATCTAATAGTCTTAGTCCAATCCATCTTGTATTAAATATATCACTTATTATAGGAGTAAGCTTTTCTTCAATTTGAGTAACTAAAGTTTCTATTGACTCTTCATATTTAACTTTGTAAGGCTTCAGTTCAAGCTTATTTTCCGTAAACTGATGAATTACTTCTAGTAGCTCATCAACACCTTTTCCATCTTTAGCAACTGTAGGGATTACGGGAACACCTAAAAATTCTTGCAACTTTTTTAGATCGATATATATGCCTTTTCTTTCAGCCTCATCCATTAAATTAAGGCAAACTATTACATTGTCGGTTATTTCCATTACTTGTAGTGCTAAATTTAGGTTTCTTTCTAGACATGTAGCGTCGGTTATAACTATAGTTAAATTAGGATTTCCAAAGCAAATAAAATCCCTAGCTACCTCCTCTTCTACAGAGCTAGCTAGTATTGAGTACGTGCCTGGTAAATCAACTAAAAGAAATTCTTTATCTTTATAAGTAAAAGTACCTTGTGCATTGGCTACTGTTTTACCTGGCCAGTTACCTGTATGTTGATTTAATCCAGTTAAATGATTAAATAGAGTGCTCTTGCCCGTATTGGGATTACCTGCTAAAGCAATAACTATTTGACTTTCTGACTTTCGCTGAATGTTAAACTTAGCTTTTAATAAGCTTAGTCCAGAAGATTGACTTGTTAATCCCATTATTTCACCTCCTTTTATACAATACTGACTACTATATTTTGAGCTTCTTCATTTCTAAGAGCTATGATAGAACCTCTAATATTATATGCAGTAGGGTTCCCAGAGGGACTCTTTCTTTCTGATTTTATAATAGAACCTGGAATAAGACCCAAGTCAAGAAATCTTCTTCTTTGATTTCCATTACTTACTATACATTGAACCTTAGCCAACTTTCCTACTGGAAGATCACTAAGTGAAACAAGACTTTTATCCGATTCCATAAAAATTCCTCCTTTTTAAATGTTAGACTAAGCTAACTTAAAAATAAAAAATAAAGACATATATTTGATTTTAAATTAGACTAGGCTAAGTTATTAGTAAAAAAATAAAGACATATATTTTAGCTATAACTTAGACTGGGCTAATTTTAAGATATAAAAAAAGTTAGTAAGTATATCATTTTTATAAAATGGCAGTGTTACTAACTTAATCTATAATATGATTGCATTAGGAAAAATGTTACAACAAATTTAATATTTTAAAAAGAAAAAAAGCTGGGGCATTACCCCTAGCTTTTTAATAATATTTCTTTTTATCTATATGTTCTTGAACTATGCATAAAGCTTCTCCAAATCTTTGGAAATGAACAACTTCTCTTTCTCTTAAAAATCTTAATGTATCTGTAACACCTGGATCATCACTTACATTTATTAAATACTCATAAGTAGCTCTTGCTTTTTGTTCTGCTGCTAAATCTTCATGAAGACTCGCTATAGGATCATCTTTAGACTGAATAAATGAAGCAGTCCAAGGATGACCTGCTGCATTAGAAGGATATAAGTTTTTACCATGACTTACATAATAGGATGCAAAAGGAGTATCCTTAATTTTTTCAACAGGAGCATCTTTTACAAGCTTCCAAACCAAAGTTCCAATTATTTCCCAATGAGCAAGTTCTTCAGTTCCACAATGTTATCAGTGATTCTAGTAAGATTAATCATTTAATTTTGGATATAAGATAAGCTCGAAATCATCAGGTTTTCCATGCCAACGACCACGCACTTCTTTAATGTATACTACTTTGTCTATTACTTCTTTAAGTAACTCATTTTTTTCAGCAGGAGTTTTAACTAAATTATATAATTTAAGAACTCTTTCTATTTTAGGAATTATTACTTTTTTACCTTTTTCTTTTGTAGATTCTAATCTGAGTGTTTCTAATAATTTATCTTTATCATTTTGAGCAGAAGAAGTTTTTTCGCTAATAACTTTTGAACGTTCAAGGAATTTTTCAGTTGAATATATCCCTTGTTCAAGTAAATCATGTATATTCTCCATTTGTTTTTCAAGTGTATTTAGTTCATCATCAAGCTTTTCGATAGTTTTCTTTATTAGATCTAGTTCCACATTACTTTGATTTTCGATTTCCTCAGATTCTAAGCTTAATTTATAATTCTCTAACCACTCTTCGAGAGTTTGCAATAATTTATCTTCAACTAGATGTAAATGAGAACTTACATTGTCGCATGAGGTTACAGGACACATTAAAGTATCCGGATATTTACCGCCGTATGGCCTTCGGTTCATTCTTCTGTTACACTTTCCGCATATAACTATACCAGCTAAAGGATTTTTTACAACATGCCTTGTAGGTACTGGTAGAGAAGGATTGGAAGCAAGATATTCCTGGGCTAAATTAAAAGTGTTATTATCGATAATCGCTTTATGTAGTCCGTCTACTAATATCATATCTTTTTCTTTAGCACGTGGACGTTCCTTTACCATCCTTCCATCAATCATTTTTTTGACTTGAGGACGAGAATTCCAACGTATTTTACCGATATACACAGGATTGCTTAAAATATCTCTAACAGTAGAGGGAACCCAGTCGCCACCATTTACAGTTGGTATTTTAAGTTCATTTAACTTTCTGACGATTAAAGATACTCCTAATCTCTTATAATCGCCACTTGATTGCTGTTCGCCCTTAGTATAAAGCTGAAATATCAATTTAACAATATCAGCTTGTTCTGAATGAGGTTCTAAGGTATATCCTTTTTCTTTTTCTAGTTTCTTTCTAACATAGCCATAAGGAGGTTTATTGCCTACATATTTTCCTTCCTTGACAGATTCCAACCTACCCCTTTGAAGTCTCCTATTTATAGTTTTATATTCTCGTCTAGACATAAATAGTCCGAACTCAAAGTATTCTTCGTCGAACTCGTCTTGTGGGTCATAGGTTTTCATAGGAGTTATTATTTTGGTATTAGAATATTTGAAAGTTTGAGAAACTAACCCTTGATCCATTGTGTCCCCACGAGCTAGACGTTCTACTTCGACCACTAAAACACCTCGCCACAATCCTTGTTCTACTGATGATAGTAATTCTTGCATTACGGGTCTAGAAGAGATAGTTTCACCACTAACTACTTCTTTATATATTTTAGTTATATTTAACTTTAACTTTCTGCCTAAATCCAATAATATTTTTTCGTGCCTTGCCAGAGTTTCACCTTCACCACTTGCTTCTGCTTCAATATCCGTCCTTGACTTCCTTAGGTATATACAGTATTCCGTACTTGTATTTAACAACGTTGTCACTCCTTTTCAAGAATGTTTGAAAGATATAGAAAATAGCTTTATTGCCTATTATATATAATAATACTATCTTTTTATATTAAGTACATCTTTAAGCTAATATTTAACATAGTTTTATAAAACATACGTTCGGTGCTTGGGTAAAAAATTATTCTATAGGTATATAGCCATAGAAGTTTTGTTTGTGATGAACTATTAAATTTAAGTCTTGTCCAAAAATTAAAGATAACCTGTATTCCATAAATTCATATGTAACGTTAAATAGCTCGGCTAATTCTTCTATCATTAAATATGTATTTTCCATAATTTTAACATTCTTTAGCATAAACATAGGACAAAGAAGGTAAGCAGACATTCTTTTGGCTTGTGATTCCTGCTTATCCAATATAATGTCTTTCTTATATTTAACTTGATTGCCACAGTGAAGTATTATGTGGGATAATTCCTCTGCTAGTTCTTGATTTTGTTCTTTAGGTGGCAGTTTATTATTTATTATAATTATAGCACTACTTTGTCTTATGATTACCCTACTATCTTGATCCATGCATAAGACTCTTATATTTCCCAAATTTCTTATAATTTTATGTAAGTTTATTTGATAAGGATGTATGATACTGTTTCTTACCAGAATTAAGTTAGCTTTGTCTTCTAAAAAATTTGTTTGCTTTACAGGTATAACCTCTTCTAAAGTCATATAGTCCCCTCCCCTGATGAAAAAGAGAATAAATAAAAAACTATTCTTTAAATTTACTCTCTTTGGTAAGCTTTATGATTCTAGTATCATTGTAAGCAGTTTTAATTGTAAGGTTATTTATGTCTATTTGGATATTGTCTAATTTATCATCTATAGCATTTAACTTATCATTGACTAGCTCACGATTATCATATAAGCTTCTTACTTTATCTGAGATTTCATCTTCTATTTTAGCTTCAAGTTTAACCATAGCTTTTCTATTTTCTTGTATTTCACTTTTTAACTCTTTTTTAGTTTCTTGTAGTTCAAAGTAAATTTTTTCTAGTAAGCTATACGCTTTTTCTTCATTGTTCATATCAGAAACCTCCAATATATTGATCTCTATCTTTTTTATTATTCTTCCTCATCTTCCATCTCATCAAATTGTTGTTGAATAAACTCCCAAGTTTTTAATAACTGTTTAATTTTCTTTTTTGGTGCTGACTTAAGATCGTGGAATAAGATACTTATTTCTGGATCAGATTTTATTTTTTCAAGGAGCTCAAGTTCTTCTTGAGTAAAGTCATCCTCATGAGTATTTCTAACATCTGATTTTCCTAATAAAAAGTCAACTGTGATATTAAAATAATCTGCAAAATCACTTAATGCATTTATCTCGGGTATTCGCTTATCATTTTCATATTGAGATACAGCTGATTTTGTGAAACTGTAGTGATATTTTTCATTAAACTCTTTTATAAGTTCTTCTTGGTTTAATCCTTTCTCCATTCTCAACATTTTAAATCTTTCTCCAAACGTGGCCACAGTTAACACCTCCATAACTATATAATAGTAAAAATTAACGGTATTATAAACAAAATTAACAATAACGATAACAAAATATAAAAAAACTTCAAAAAAACTATTGACAGTTTCGTTTGTGTTATATATAATACAATTAAACAAGTTAACACAAACAAAACTCAATAGGCAGGTGATAATATGAACCCAAGAATGAAGTTGAAGGCTGTAAGAGTTGAAAATGGTGATACTCAAGAGGATGCAGCTAAGATAATAAATGTTTCTAAGGAAACTTACAACCAAAAAGAACTGGGAAAAAGAGACTTTACTCTGACAGAAGCTGTAAAGCTAGCAAAATATTATAAGAAAACTTTAGACCAACTTTTTTTTGATAATTCAGTTAACACAAACAAAACAGCCTAACTAGATTATCACATAAATCTAGAGTCAAAAAAAGTGGTAAATCTTGGACAAGTTAGAAGGGGGTGAAGACGTGAGAAATCTAATTGAAATTGTTAAAGAAGTAATTAAAGAAAACTGGAAGTATTATGTTTTGTTTGTGCTAGGTTTTCTCACATCAACTTATTTGATGAGATATTTATCTAAGTAAGCAAGTAGTGTAATGCAATACCTGATATGAATCCAAGTAAGTAACTGAATATAAGCTTTATATATTCTCTGCGTTGATCTAATTTATCCGTATCTACTAATGCTTTACCAGATTGAGTTATGTGATACTCGCGAGAATGGAAATCTGTTTGAATTATAGATGCTGATATGTAGCCTAAGCTTTCAAGAGTTTGAATAGCTATCACAGTTTGCTCAAAGTTTTTATTAAATAAAATAAAAGCATCTAAACCTTTAAATTTTTCATATTTTCTAAATTTACTTAATAATTTTCTAGAATCTTTATCTAACAAAGTATCATCATCCTTCCTATGAAAATTTTACCATAGGGGATGAGGGAAAGGAAGGGGAGAGAAAAAAGATATGAGACTAAGGATAGTTTGCAAAGCTAAATACTTAAGCATTTTATTAAGGAAACTGATTAATGAATTAGGGGAAGATTTTAAAGTTATTGATCTTAACTCTATTATATCTGGCAAAGGGGTGAAAGTGAATGTCGTATAGAGACATAATGATATATAAAATCGCAAGAGAAAAGTCAGGGTTAACTCAAGAAGAAGTCATAGAAAGACTGGCGGAATTAAATATTAAATTAAGTACAAGACAACTTAGCAGATATGAGAACGAAGAATTAATTCCTACGAGTTACTTAGTATCTAGGTTGATGAAGATATACAATGCTGAATGGCTTGGGTATATGCACTTACAGTTAAAAGATGATGTAGGCAGAATATTACTTCCTCCTGTAAGCTTTGAAGATTTAGGAATAACAGTTTTAAAATTTCAAAAGGAGTATGGAGACATAAAAGAAATAGAACAGCTAATGATCAAAATGGCTTGTGACAACAAAATAGATGATACCGAACGTCAAGAATGGGATCAGAAGGTTAAGAAAGAAGTTAGAGAATTAGTAAGCGCATCATTGGCAGTTGTGTACAGAGAAGAAGAAAATTCTTTAGAAGTAGTTTAATCGTGTCATAGGACATTCTAACAGCGACATAAGGTTTATTAAGAAAGGGGAGATATTGTAATGGAAAAGCACAAACCACTCAAAACGAAAATCCCACTGGAAGGGAATATAGTTAAGGATTACATGTTGGGCAATACAAGGATTGTAATATGTGACAGTGCATATATAAACAGAACTCAAGAAGATATAGAACAAACTCTTAGGAACATAGCAAATATAGGAAGAAGAGCGTTTTTAAAACAATGTGAGGAAGAACCTATAGAAGAGGTTTATAAAAGATGGGGTGTAGAATATCCAAATGAAGAAAACTAAAGGAGCTGTTTGTATGAAAACAATAACAGGAAAAGAATTGATGGTTTACTACTGTGGAAAAGTAAAAGATTTACCTGTGTTTGGAAAAGAAAAAAGTTCCTTAGCGGCAACTAAGGAACTCGAGAAAAACATTTAAAAATTATTATTACGAATATTATACCACATGTGAGGTGTAAATGAAATGAAAAATACTAAATTAGATAAACGTGATAAGGCAGTTATAAATACGTATAGAAGCTATATAAAACATTGGCAAACAGAAGAACAAGAGCTATTAAGTAGACTTAAACAAGTGAGAAAAGATATTAAAGATTATAACAAATATATTGATGAAATTTTAGGTGAGGAGGCAGTTTAAATGCATAGAGAACTTCAAGAGACATTAGAAAGAATAGAGTTGGCTATAGATATTATAAACGACATAGAAGGCAGAGAATGCCTAACGGATGATGATTACTATGAGACTATAGAACCTTCTAGAGAAAACATGTACAAGCTTAAGAGAACGTTAGAAACTAAGCTAGAAAGATTGGAAACAGATATATATACGGTTAAAGAAACTAAAGAAGATTATATGAGAAAGATAGCGGTTGGGTATTAGAAATGAATTTAGTAAGAGAGTGGACAAATAAGCTTAAAGACGTAGAACAGATAATATGTGATTACAATAAAATTCTTGAAAATAATGAGCTTACACATGAAATGAAGATATTTTGCTATCGCAAGATAGAAAGTAAAACTAAGTATAAAAGACTTATAGAAACAACCATAAACACTCTTAAAGAAAGCGAGGGATAATATGGCAGATAAAAATTTATATCAAAAGATAGTTGAAATCAGAGAAGTAGCAGGTAGTTTTGCTAAAGATGCTCAGGGTTTTGGATACTCTTATGTTTCTGGAAATCAAGTTTTAAGCAAAATAAAAGATAAAATGAACGAGTTGAACTTATTGCTTATACCTTCTACAAAAGTAGGCGAACATCATACGCATTCATATAAGACATCTAAAGGGAAAGATTCACTTGATTTTGTTGTTAAAGGAGAAATGTCTTACACATGGATAAACGGAGATGATCCCAAAGAACAGTATACGGTAGAATGGGCCTATTATGGCCAACAAGATGATATATCAAAAGCATATGGAAGTGCATTAACTTACAGTGAAAGATATTTTTTACTTAAGTGTTTAGGACTACCTACAGACGAAGATGATCCGGACGGAAGAGGTGTTTCAAACGCTAATAACGCAAATAGTAGCAAAACTACATCTAGTAACGTTACTAGAAGTAATAATTCTAGCTACTCCTGTTCAATATGCAATGTAAGTATAAATCAAGCGGTGAATACCTTTAGTATGAATAAGTACGGAAAACCACTATGTAGAGATTGTCAGAAAAAACAAGGTTAAAAGGTAGGTGTAAATATGTTTTATAGTTATGAAAAATACCTAGAACAGTGCTATCACTTAGACGAAGAGCCTTTATCACAACAAGATTGGACAAGTTTTAAGGAACAGAATTATGACTAAGGAGGATTAACGATGATAAGTGTATCTGAAAATGCATTAATTATAGGAATAAATAACTCAATAGAGACTTTAACAGAAGAACAATCAATTGAGCTATTAAATAAACTTAGTAAAGCAGTGTATAAAGGACCAAGTTACAGTGAACTTACAAACGAACTTGCAGCATACAAGATTAGAGCTAAATTATTGGAGCAAGAAAATAAGCGATTAAAGTTAGGTTTGATATCAGAAGAAAGATGCCTGAGTTATTGAACTTAGGCATCTAATAAAGGGTGATTATATGGCGGACTACTTAAAAAGTGAAATAGAGGATGTTAAAAAGAAGGGGTTTGGAATAATACCTAAACTAGTTATGACGGATGAAAGACTAAGTATAGAAGCTAAAGCAATATATAGTTACATGGCAAGTTATGCAGGAGCAGGAGACACAGCGTTCCCAGGAATCACAAAAATGATAAAGGATTTAAATATAAGTGAAAAAAGATTCTATAGTCATAGAAAAAAATTAGTAGAGCTAGGGTACTTAACTATAACTAAAACTAGAGAGGGAAACAGAAGAGGGAACAATATATATACATTAAATCAAATAGTTAAATCTGAACACAGTCAAAATGACAGCATTGAAGAATCTGAACACAGTCGTTTTGAAAGTGTTCAAAATGAAAGTGTACGAAATGAAAGTGTTCAAAATGAAAGTGTTCAAAACGACGGTACTAATAGTAACAGTATTAATAATAACAGTATTAATAATAACAGTATTAATAATAACAGTATTATAAAAACAACAACTACTACTAAAGAAAAAGAAAATTGTAGTAGTAGCTCTAAAAATAAAGATTTAGAAACTAATAAAAATCTTGCTGTAATTGCAAAAGAATTTGAACAAAGTGGATTCGGAACTATTAACTTAACTGTAAAAGAATTACTAGAAGAGTTATTAAAAAATTACTCCGTGGAATGGATAGTACAAGCTTTTAAAATAGCTGTTAAGAAGAATAAAAGACGGTTGGACTATGTAGAAGGAATACTTGAAAATTGGTTACGTGATGGTGGAATGAAATTAAGTTCAGAGAAAAAAGGAGCTGATAATAATGGAGGCAGTAGCACGAACACTGAACAATGTGATCCATATGAGGGAATCGGAATTACACTCTGATGATATTTGTCCCAACTGTAAAACTAGGACAAGTATGATAATAGAATTTTTAGGAGAAAAAAGAAGAGTTCCAGTAATGTGTAAATGCAGAAGTGAAGAGTATGAGAAAGAAAAAGAAAGAGAAAAGCAATTAGAAAAACAAAGACGACTTGAAAGGCTTAGAAATTACTCATTGATGGATAGAGACTTTGAAAAGTGTAATTTTGAAAACTTTATAGTAGATGAAAATAATAGAAAATTACATCATTTAGCACAAGCATATTGCAATCAGTGGCATGAGATGAAAAAAGAAAGTATGGGATTTTTATTCTGGGGAAGTCCTGGAACAGGAAAAAGTTACTTAAGCTTCTGTATAGCTAATAAACTATTAGAACAACTAACGCCAGTAATAGCAATAAGCACTATAGCCCTAATAAATAAAATATATGAGAGTTATGGAAAGTATGGAGAAGAAGGGGAAGTACAAATAATAAATGCTCTTAATAATGCAGATTTACTAGTATTAGATGATTTAGGAGCGGAACATGAAAGTAAATCAGGAAAGGAAAAACAGATAATCTACTCTATAATTGACGGAAGAATTAGAAATAAAAAGCCAATGATAATTACAACAAACTTAACTCTAAATCAACTTAAACAAAAGCTTACAGGAAGTGATGGAGTTACTAGATCATATGATCGATTAGTTGCCATGTGTACTCCTATTCAAGTACAAGGACAGTCTAGAAGAGTTCAAGAGGCTAAAAGAAAGCAAGAAATAGTAGCTAGATTATTGCAATAAGTGCGGAGAAGCTACGGTTAAGGCTAAATATAGAGGTCGGAAGATAAATTTATGTACGAGTTGTGCAA